>JAISTZ010000180.1 GCA_031272345.1 Spirochaetaceae bacterium
GGATGCCCCCCATGTTCACGGAGTTTTTGCAGCTCCACGACACCCTGCTTTCCGCGGTCTTCGGGGGCATCCTGAACGCGGCGGCCACAAGCCTGTGTTTGTTCGCGGATGCAACGAGCGGGGGCACGGACTTCATCGCCATTTTCATCTCGGAAAAATACAACAAGGACGCCTGGAACTACATCTTCGCGGGCAACTGCGTGATTCTTGTGCTGGCGGCCTTCCTCTACAAAATCGACAAGGTCCTCTATTCGATCATCTTCCAGTTCACCACGACCGTCCTGCTGAACCGGTTCTACCGGGGCTACCGGCAGGTGACTCTCTTCATCATCACCGACAGGGCCGACGAGGTGTACCGGCTGATTCGGGACAGGACCCACCACGACGCCACGTCCTTCACCGGCCTGGGCAGGTACAAGATGACCGAGCGCACCCTCCTCTACTCGGTGGTCTCCGAGGGGGAATCCCGCTCCCTGGTGAGCTCCATCAAGCAGGTCGACCCCGATGCGTTCATCAACATCCTCAAAACAGAGCGGCTGAACGGCAGATTCTACAAGCCCCCAAAGGATTAGGCATTTTTGCGGCCATCCCAAAGAGAGAGTTTCCGGCAAGCCGGAAACTCGGAGAGCAAAAATGCCGAAGGCATTTTTGCGGCTATTCCCAGCCGAAGGTGGCGGGGGGCTTGTTCGTGAGGTCGTAGTAGACCGCGTCCACAAAAGGCAGCGCCGTGATTCGGGACAGGATGCGCTCGACCACAGCCGGGGGAAGGCGGGCGAACCGGGCGGTCATCACGTCTTCGGACACCACCGGGCGGAGCACGAAGGCCCCCTGCTCCGGGGTTGACCCCAGGGGCAGGTTTATGGTGAGGTGCTGGAAGATTTTATTGTACCAGCCGGAACTCTTGAGTTCCCCAAGGACGACGGCGTCCACCTCCCTGGTTTGGTCGAGCCGGCGCTTGCCGCAGTAGGCCTCTTGCAGGGCAAGGTCCGCGCCGGGACGCCTGTACAGCTCCAGCACCGCCCGGTTCACCCCCGGGACGCTGTTCGCAAGGCTGCTCGCGGCTTTTTCCAGGGCGTCCCAGGCCCCCGGGGCTGCAACAAAATCCAGGCCGCCCCTGGGGCCGGTGGAAAAGGAAATCACCCCGGGGAAACGGTAGGTCCTGAAGTCACCCTGGACGCCCACGGACTTTACAGGGAGCACGGAGACAGCCGCCTGGGCTTCCTTCGGGAAGAAGTCCTGCACCGGAAACGCCCCCACCCCGCGGAGGGCCCCCTCGTATTCATCCCGGTCCTCCTTTGAGACCCCGGCGGGCCCCCTGGAGCAGAGCACGTTTATCGAAAGCCCCGGACCCGGAAAGGGGTGCCTGAACACGAAGTCATCCGGGAGGCCGAGTTTTTTGCCCAGGAGCCGCACCTCGTCCTTGTAGAGGTCCCGGAGGGGCTCGATGATGAGCCCCTGGTCGATCAGGGCCTGGATGCCCTGGACCCGGTTGTGGTGGGTCTTGATGGTGCGGCTGTTCCTTGTGCCCCCGGATTCGATGATATCCGGGTAGAGGGTGCCCTGGGCAAGGAGCCACGCGCCGCTTTCAAGCCCAAGCCGGGCCGCCACGGTGTCCCGCACCCGGATGAAGGTCTCCCCCACGGCGGCGCGCTTTTTCTGGGGGTCCGTCTCGGCGGCGATCGCCCGGAGGAAGGTCTCCGATGCGTCCTCGGTGATGAAATTTGAAAACCCGAAGGATTTGTACCGTTCCGCAATCACGGCGCTCTCGTTTTTCCGCATGAATCCGTTGTCAATGTGGAGCCCCAGGACCCGCTCTGTTCCCAGGGCCCTGTTAAGGAGCGCGAAGGCCACGGTGGAGTCGACCCCTCCGGACAGGAAGAGGAGGACGCTCTTGTCCCCGGCTTGTTCCCGGATGTCCGCAAGGATTCCTTCCAGGACCGAGTCCGCCTTCCATACGGGTTCCATGCCGCACAGCCGGGCGAAGTTTTCCAGAATTTTGCCGCCCGAGGGGGTGTCCTTGACTTCGATATGGAACTGGAGGGAGAACCGGCGGAGCTTGCTGTTGACCAGGGCGGCAGCGGCGCAGTCCCTGGTGCGGGCGAAGACCCGGAATCCCGGAGGAAGGACCGTCACTTCGTCCTGGTGGCTCATCCACACCTGGGCCGGAAGGGGTATGCCCGCAAAGAGGGGATTCTCCGGGGGGTCCTCCGCCGGGAGCAGCTCCGCTATGCCGAACTCGCCGGTGCGCCCCCTTTGCACCCTGCCGCCGTAGTGGGCCGCCATGAGCTGGTGGCCGTAGCAGAGTCCCAGCATGGGGACATCCAGGGCGAACACCCCGCCGTTACATTCGGGGACGTTCTCGTCGTACACCGACGCGGGCCCCCCGGAAAGCACGATGCCCCTGGCGTCCCGGAGGTCCTCCACGGGGCTTGAGGGCAGGGCGATTTCCGCGTAATACCCCAAGAGGCGGAGGCGCTTGGCGATGAGGTGGGCGTACTGGCTTCCAAAGTCCAGCACCACGATGCGGTCCCGTGTTCGCTCGTTGTGTTCCATATCGGGGGAAAGTATAGCACGGGGCGAGGAAAGGGGCAACACGGCGGAATCAGCGCCCGGCGGCGCCGTCACCCCATCTTCAGGGCCACGTAGGTCTTGCCGCTGCCCCCGTCTTCGGGGCGGGCGAAGTGGAATTCCTCCACCCAGGGATACCGGGAAAGACAGTCCCCCACGACCTCCTGGAGCACCCCGTTCCCCTTACCGTGAATCACCGCGAACCGGGAAAATCCCGTGGACACGCAGAGGTCGAGCTGCTTTTCCAGGGCCTTCACCGCCTCCTCGGCCCTCATGCCCAGGAGCCGCAGTTCCGGGAGGGGCGCTCCAGCGGAATCCAGGGACAGGTCCGGCGGCGGGGGCGGGGCGTCCGGGAGGGGGGAGAGATTGTCCGCCTTCAGGGTGAGCCGCACACTCCCCACCTGCACAACCCAGGCATCCCCCCCGCCGCCCGGGGCCTTCCGGTTCTGATTCCTGGCGGCGGGCCCGACGAGGACTCCCTCTTTTTTTGCGTCCCGGATCCACACCCGGCATCCCTCCCGGAGAATCCCCCCGGAACATTCCTCGGGCGGCCCCGCGCCGGCTTCCTCCTTCAGGTGAAGGACCTCGTCCTTCCGGGCGTCCAGGGCCGCGGCGTCATCGGCGGCCTTTTCCTCAAGACCCGCGATGAATCCCTTCACTTCCAGAGTCTTCTCCCTGGTGATTTCCCCCTCCCGGAGCACCCGCACGAGGTTTTCCAGGGTCCTCCGGCTTTCCGAGATGAACCGGTTTTCGCGCTTCTTTGCCTCCTCCAGGATTTCTACTTCCTTTTCCTTGAGGGCGATTTCCTTTGCCAGCAGTTTTTTGCTCCGCCTCTCAAGCCCCCGCTCGCCCTCCCGAAGGCGGGCCGTGAGTTCGCCGGCCTCTTCGTATTTTTGGGTGAGGGACCGTATCAGGGAGGACACGTCCGTGTGGCCCCCGGCGAGGTAGGTCTCCGCCCGGCCCACGATGTCCTCCCCCAGGCCGCTCTTCCGGGCGATCGCAAGGGCGGAGCTCTGCCCCGGAATGCCCGGAATCACCCGGTAGGTGGGGGTAAGACTCTGGGAGTCAAACTCCACCGAGGCGTTCATGCACTCCCCGTGGGTGAAGGCGTAGTTCTTGAGGGCCCCGTGGTGGCCCGTCACGAGCACGAAGGCCCGCTTTTGAATCAGCGCGTCCAGGACCGCCAGGGCAAGGGCGCTCCCCTCGGCGGGATCGGTGCCTGAGCCGAGCTCGTCCAGAACCACCAGGGAGTCCGCCTCCGTATGGGCGAGGATGTCCCTGAGGCGGGTCATGTGGGCGGAAAACGTGGAGAGGGAGCTGTCCAGGGACTGGTCGTCCCCGATGTCCGCGAAAATGCCCGAAAAGACCGGCAGCCGGGTGGCCTCGGCTTCCGAGAGGGACCTGGCGGGCACGGGGAAGCCGCACTGATTCAGAAGGGCGCACAGGGCGAAGGTCTTTACCGCCGCGGTCTTTCCGCCGGTGTTCGCCCCGGTGATGACGATTGCCCGGCGGCGGGGCCCGAAGGCCAGGCCGATGGGCACGGCCCTGGTTCCCAGGAGGGGGTGCTTTGCCATGAAGATCGACGGGCCGGGGGAATCCTCCGGCGCGGAATCCGGGGCAAGGTCCAGGGCGAAGGAGCCGCCGGTTTTTTCCGCCCACCGGGCCCCAGCCAGGGCGCAGTCCAGCCGGGAGAGGGCATCCCGGGCCGCTTCCATGCCGTTGGCAAAGGGGGCGAGGCTTGCGGCCAGGTCCAGCAAGATCCGCCGGATCTCCCGCTCAAGGCGGAATTCCTCCTCCACCAGGGCGTTGCTCTTTTCCACCACCTCCGCGGGCTCGATGAACACGGTCTGCCCCGTCTGGGAGACCTCGTGGACGATTCCCTTCACCCTCCCCTTCCGGGCCGCCTTCACCGCCACCACCTGCCTGTTCCCCTTGAGAACCGGCAGGGCCGACTGGAGGGCGTCCTCCCGCCGGGCCTCGGCGATGCAGCGCCTGAGGGCCTCGTCGATTCCCCCCCGGAGTCCCTCGATGGACGCGCGGATGTCCCGGAGTTCCGGGGTGTCCCGGAGCTCACCGGAATCGTCAATCACCCGCCCCACCAGGGAAAGGGGCTCAGCCAGGGAGGGGATTTCTTCAAGGAGGGACATGAGGGGGCGAAGGGCGTCTTCCTCCAGGAGGGCGTTCCCCGGGGGGCCGGAAAAGGCGCGGGTCCTTTCCGCGGCCCCAAGGAAGCCCAGGAGGGACAGGGCGTCCCCCAGGGCGAGGGGGGCTCCCTGGACTTTGATTGCCCGGAGGGCCCCGTCGATGGGCTCCCAGGACGAAAGGGGCGCGGGGACTCCGGCCTGTATGAGCCGCAGGAGGGACGCCCCCAGAGCTTTCCGGCCCGCGATTTCCGCCCGGTCACCCAGGGGCAGGCGGGACTCCGCCAGGGCCTTCCCGTCCCCGCTCACGCAGCGCCCCGCGATGAATCCCCGGACGCGGAAAAAATCGAGGAGTTCCAGGGTTTTTTGGTCCGGGGAAAAGGGGGGGCGCTTAGAGCTCAATCATCACCTTGACCACGTCCGGCTTGCCGGCGGCGGCGAATTCGTAGGCCGCGATGGACTCGCTGAAGGGGAAGGTGCGGCTGATGAATCGCTTGATGTCGATCTTGCCCGCGTTCACCAGGTTGATCGCCCTGGGGAAGCAGTTGCAGTAGCGGAAAATCGTCTCTATGCGGACGCCCTGGCCTTGCAGGAAGGCGATGTCGATGGGGGCATGGCCGTTCATCATGCCGATGAGCACCACCGTGGCGCCCTTGGCGGCGCAGCGGAAGAAGTCAGGGTAGACCTTGGGGCTGCCCGACGCCTCGAAGATGACGTCGCACCCGAGGCCGCCGGTTTCCTTGAGCACCACGTCCCGCAGGTTCGCCTTGCCGGTGTTCACCGCCACGATGTTCCTGTCGGAGGCGGCAGTGAGGTCGAGCTTTTCCTGTTTTACGTCCGAGATGATCACCTTGGAACAGCCCCCGGCCAGGGCGGAGATGGCGCACATGATGCCGATCGTGCCGCACCCCACCACCAGGGCCGTGTCGCCGGGTTTGATGGCGGCTTTTTTTGCCGCCTCGATGCCGATTGCCAGGGGCTCCATCATGGCCCCTTCGGCGGCGGTCATGCCTGCGGGCAGTTTGAAGCAGAAGCTCGCCGGATGCACCACGGTCTCCCGGAGGCACCCGTGCACGGGGGGGGTGGCCCAGAAGACCACCGCCGGGTCGATGTTGTACATCCCCGCCAGGGTTTCCCTGGACCGGTAGTCCGGAATCCCCGGCTCCATGCACACCAGATCGCCCACGTTGAGGCCCGTCACCTCAGCGCCCTTCTCCACAATCACCCCCGCGGCCTCGTGCCCCAGGATCATCGGTTCCCGCACAACAAAGTCCCCGATGGCCCCTTCAGTGTAGTAGTGCACGTCGCTCCCGCAGATGCCGCAGGCCTTGATTTGAATTTTTACGTCCCTGGGACCGACCGTCTCGCTTATGGGAAAATCCCGGAGACTCAGCTTTTTGACCGATTCCAGCACCAGTGCTTTCATTTTGTACCTCCATGCCCTTTAGGGCGTTAAAAAGTGCTTAAACATCTTCTGAATCGCCGTGTCCCAGAATCCCCACTCGTGGATGCCCGGCCATTCCTCGTAGGCCACCTTGAAGCCCGCGGCTTTGAGGGCGTCCCGCATGGCCGTGTTCGCCGGATAGAGAACGTCCTCGGTGCCGCAGGCCAGGTAAAAGTCCGGCCTGTGCGGGCTTTTTGCGGCCCTGGGGAGCAGGGTGAAGACGTCGGCGGAATCCGGCACCTTGTAGTCCTCGCCAAAGACGGCGCGCATGTCCTTGTCCATACCCGCGACAATCAGGGCAAGAACCGGGTCGGGCACGGGAACCTGGCTCATCGCCACAAGGCCCTTGATGTCGTAGGCCCCGGAGAAGCACCCGGCCCCGGCGTATTTCTCCGGATGGGTGAGGGCCGCCAGCATGGCCCCGTAGCCGCCCATGGAGAGCCCCCCGATGTAGAGGTCCTGCGGAGTCACGGAGATGTTGAACAGTTCCGACGCGAGCTTGGGCAGTTCCTCGGCGATGTAGGTGAAGTAGGCGGGGCCGTTCTTCATGTCCAGGTAGAAGCTCCGCTGCACCTCCGGCAGGAGTATGGCCGCGTCGTAGAATTCCGCGTACCGCAGGAGGGACGTGCGGTGTTCCCAGACCGAATAGTTATCCGAAAGCCCGTGGAGCAGGATGAAGGTCTTGGGTTTTGCCCTGGGTTTGACTCCCGGAGCGATGCCCAGATCCGGATACCGGTGAAACCGCGAGTCCTGGGGAAGAATCACTCCCAGGTTGGTGTCCATGTGGAGCGTGTCCGAATACAAGGTTCCAGTAAAAAATGACATAATGTCCTCCTTATAAAATATAAAATTAGTTGCCTAATTTTTACGCAATCTGGAGATGCTGTCCACCGCCACGACGGCGATGAGCACCCCGCCCTTAACCACCTGCTGGAAGTAGTCGCTCGTGCCCGCCACCGACAGGGCGTTGGCGAGCACACCCATCACGAGCATACCGCCGATCATGCCCGTGGCCTTGCCC
>JAISTZ010000184.1 GCA_031272345.1 Spirochaetaceae bacterium
AGCCGGTACGGGAAACAGCTCTGGGGCCTGGGGCGCGGGCGGCACGGGTGGAATCTCTAATAACGTCAACACTACAAGCGGCGGCGGCGGCGGCGGCGGCTACTACGGCGGCGCCGGCAGCCCTGGGTTAACATACGGCACAGGCGGCGGCGGCGGTTCGGGCTATGTATTCGGGCTTGAAGGCTGCGGGGACACAGACCACCACCCGGCGCTCGTGACGTCCTTCCCGCAGTACCAGTTCTCGAACGGCGTCACCAAACAGAGCGGCGAAACAGGCGATGTCGCCAAGCCCACGGCAGCCGGCAACAACGGGTACATCAGGGTCAGCTACATACCGCCCGCGGCGGCGCAGTAGAGACCGGGTGCGGCGTAATCGGCTGTTTCCCCCGGCAGCCGGTTAGTTCATCAGCAGCCGGGGATTGACGGTTTTGCCGTTCTTGAACACCGTAAAGTGCAGGTGGGGGCCCGTGCTGAGCCCCGTGTTGCCCAGGGAGCCGATCCTTGTCCTGGTTGTCACCCGCTGGCCCACGGAGACGGAGATGCTGTCCATGTGCCCGTAGAGGGTGGAGTATCCCGAGTGATGGCGTATGCGCACGTAATTGCCGTAGGTGTTGTCCCAGCCCGCGGCGGTCACCGTGCCGTCCATGGCCGCGTAGATGGCCGTGCCCCTGGGGCCCACCATGTCTACCCCCGTATGGAACGACCGCAGCCCCCTGGTGATGGGACTCCACCGGTATCCGTAGTATGAAGAATACCGCCAGAACACCTTCACGGGCCTTCGGAAGAGGTCCCCGTTGATTTCCGCCCGGGTTATCCGGTCAAGTTCGCCCCCGGGCACAAAGATTGTGGCCCCGGCCTTGAGGGGCTCCGTAAGGGACACCCCCATCACCTCGGCGCATTTCTCCGGGGGCACCTCGTATTTTGCCGCGATCTCCCCCAGGGTTTCGTTGTCGTTCCGCACGGTGTAGAGGATTCCCGCCTCGGAGGGAACCCGGATATAGTCCCCCGGCTGGATCGACCGGGTGTTTTTTATGCTGTTCACGCTGATGAGGGTGTCCTGGGTGACTCCGAATCGCTCGGCCAGCACACCGATCATGTCCCCCTGCTGCACTTCGTACACGAAATAACTGACAGCCGGAAGCCCCTCGGTCTGCTCCGGGGGTTCGTTCAGCATGATTTGGGATTCCGACACCGCCTGGGGCAGGGCCGCGTCAAGGCCGCCCCGGCCGTCGAGCCGCTTTTCTATGGGGCACGAAAGGCACAGGCCCATCACGGCCAGGGCCGCCCCGCTCCGCACAAGCAATTTTTTTTGATTTGACCGGCGCACAACCTTTTGAATTTTTTGTTCCTCCCAAAGTTCTCCGGGGGCGGCCCGGAACGGCTTCCCGGACAGCCCCTCAGCGCTTTCCAAGGCCGATGAGGTACACCTCAAAGGACCCTGACCTGCACGCCTGGGGTTTGTAGCCCCTGGCGGACGTAAAATCTTCCCGCAGCTTTTTGAGCAGGTCCCCCTGGCCGCTCCCCTGAAAGAGCTTTGCCGCAAAGTTCCCGCCGCTTTTTAACATGACGGCAGCATATCCCATGGCCGTCTCCACCAGGGCCGATGACCGGGCCGTGTCCACAGCTCTGTTCCCGGTGGTGGAAGGCGCCGCGTCGCAGAGCACCGCGTCGTAGGGCGCCCCCTCCCGCACCCGGTCCCGCACGGATTCGTCGAACAGGTCGCCCTGGATGAAGGTAAAATCCCCCTCTTCCATTTTAGCACAAATCGGCAAAATATCAACCGCGGTCACCCGTCCGGCGCCCCCGAGTTGCCGCAGCACAAAGGCGCTCCAGCTTCCCGGAGCAGCCCCCAGGTCGAGCACGGCGTCACCCCTCCGGAAGAGGGAAAAACGCTCGTTCATCTCCTTGAGTTTGTACACGGACCGGGCCGGATACCCCTCCGAAAGGGCCCTGCGGGTCCAGAAATCGGGTTTTGAGTATTCACCGGCCATAGGCGCTTCCGTTCATGCCGATTACAGTATCGGCAAAAAGGAGGGGCGGGTTTAATCCTTCATGCGCCGCCGGGGGGGAAAGCGAAATTTTCGCAATAAATCCGCCGAAACCCCTTGCTTTTGTATGCGCGCTGTGGTATGGTGCAAAGAACAAACTACTAGGAGGTTTATATGGCGTATAAAATTCTCGAAAACAAATGCACCAACTGCGGCACCTGCGACAGCACCTGCCCGGCCGGGGCTATTTCCGAAAAAGACGACAAGCGTGTCATCGATGCCAATACGTGTCTCGACTGCGGCGCCTGCGCCGGCGAGTGTCCCGTCCAGGCAATCGTCGAAGCATAGGGATGCGGAAAAAGCGGCGGATTCCCCCAGGCGGCGCAGCGGTAAGCGGCGTCTCCTCAAGGGGATCCGTCCTTTTCTTTTAAAAGACCATGTTAAAAAGAATTATATCAGGTTACGGTCTCCTTCTCGGTTCCCTCGTCAAGGTCGTCCTCGTTCTTGCGGTCTGCGTGGCCTTCGCCTTCGCCTTCGTGTACCCCCTGTGGTTCTTCGCCACGTCCAGGCCCCCGGTGTACACGGTCACCGTGTTCGTCCTGTTCCTTGCCCTGGGGGTACTCTTCGGGGCCGTAAAGATCCGCGCTTTTTTGAGCGGGCCAACCCCTGAGGAGCGGCGCAAAAAACGGGCCGCCCTGGCGCTCTTCGGGGCAAAGATCGCCGTCCTCATCGCCGGGGTGTGCGTTCCGGTGTCCCTGGTCTTTCAGGGACGGCGCCTCCCGGCCCTCATCGCGCTCATCGCCGCCATCGGCTTGTACGGGGCCTGCGCCTTTGGAACAAAAAACACCTAAAAAAGCGCTGATTTCTTCATCTAAAATGACAAACCGGGCGTACCGGACGATCCTTCCCGTTCTTTGCGCCCTGCTTGCCGGGGGGCCCCTGGTTTCCCAGGAAGCGGGGGAGGGGAGCGCCGCCATTCCGGTGATAGAATCCCTCACCTTCCGGGACAAAGCTTTCATGGATTTTTTGAAGGACCTGGAGGCGGCCTACAGGATGACCGCCCGGCGGGAGGACTTTACCCCGGTGTTCTACGAATACACCCCCTCGGACAAGGACGACTTCATCTCCCTGAACGCCCGGTTCTCCACCCCGGCCTCGGCCCTGGCTACGGTGAACCGCATCGAAACCGCGGACGAGTCCCTTGCCGGGCGCACCCTCCTCATCCCCGCGTCCCCGGGGCTGTTCGCGGCCGAACACCCGGAAACCGCCCTGGAATACCTCATCGCCCAGCGGTACAGCAACACCGGGCAGAAAAATTTAAAGAAAATTCTTGTCAAAAATATGATATTCTGGTATAATCCCTTGGATACGTTGAGTGTAGAGGAGCGTTCCTTCTTTTTCGACCCCTCCATGAAGCTTCCCCTCAAGGACGTTCTGGTCTCATCCCCCTTCGGGGATCGGCAAAGCCCGATTACGGGCCAGTGGCAGCGCCACAACGGGGTAGACCTGGCCGCGCCGGAGGGAACGCCGGTGCTGGCCTGCAAGGGGGGCGCGGTGGAGGAAGCGGGGAGTGACGACACTCTCGGAAACTATGTGATCATTGAGCATCCGGGGGCCGTGAAGAGTCTGTACGCCCACCTGTCGAAGATCGCCGTGTCCCGGGGGGACCGGGTCAAGACAGGGGCGGTCATCGGCGAGGTGGGAGAGACCGGCGCGGCGACGGGTCCGCACCTTCACTTCGAGATACGGATTAACGGCCAGGCCCAGGATCCCAAGGGTTCGGTCAAGGGTTTATGATGAAAAAAAACGTGATTGCCCTGATGTGCATGTTCCTCGCCACGTCCTTCTGGGGGGAGGATTTCCGTGTGCGGGAGGTGGTGTTCGCCTCCTACGACGAAGCCGCCCAGCTCAAGCTGAACGACGGCCTCGCCGTATCCCTGCCCGAGGACAGGACCTTCCTCAAGGGCATGGAGGTGGACGTGGCGATTCCCCCGGAAATCGCGGGCTTCCCCGGAACCGCGGGGTACAGCGTCTACGGCGCATTAACCCCCGCCCCTGCCCCCGGCCGGATCGACTACTCCGGCGAGCGCCTGGCCTTTGACGTGTTCCCCGCCCGGAGCGGCCTCCTCCTGGGAGTCCCCTACGGCTCCGGGGGGGCCCTCAAAACCAGCCCCTACATCCGGCTCCTCCCCGTCGTCCTTACGGAAAACACGGAGGCACTCTTCTTCAGAATCCACCTGGTTATGAAGGGGGTCACGGAGGAGGTGCTCCAGTCCCGCTTCCAGGTGACCGTGCGGCCCGTGTTCGCGAACAAGGGCAGGCTCCTGCTCAGGGTCGCCTTCCCCGCGGAGGGGGAAGGGAAGCCCTACACGGTCTTCATCGACGAAAACGCCCTGGAAGCGCCCCCGGAGGGAATCATCCTCGATTCCGGGATACACCACCTCTCCATCGTGTCCGATTTCTACCGGAACGAGACCCGCACCTTCACCATCCCCAGGGGCCAGACGATCCCCCTGGAGGTGGCCCTCCAGGACATCGCCCCAACCATGCTCATCACCGCCCCGGCGGGGTCCGAGGTCCTCCTGGACGGCGAGAGAATCCCCTTCCCCCTGCCGGTGAAGCCCTTCCCCATAACCCCCGGGGACCACACGGTCAAGTTTTCCTTCGGGGGCTACGAGACCCTCCAGACGATCAACGCCGTGAACGGAAAATCCTATACCATGGCCCTCTCCCTGGAAGTAAAAGTCCTGGAAACACCATAAAAAAAATAATTTTCCCTAAAGTTTTTTACTCCCCGTGCCGATATTAGGTAATGGAGAAGTAAAGCCTCCGGGCAGAGCTTCTCCACAAACGGCATGGATGCTGTTTGAACACATTTCCACGGAGGAAATTATGATTATCAACCACAACATTTCAGCAATGTTTTCCAACCGCTCGTTGGGAATCACCAACCTCAGCCTTCAGAAGGACATGGAAAAACTTTCCTCGGGCCTGAGAATCAACCGCGCCGGGGACGACGCATCGGGACTTGCGGTCTCCGAAAAAATGCGCGCCCAGATCCGCGGTCTGAATCAGGCCTCCCGGAACGCCGCCAACGGCATCAGTTTCATCCAGACCACCGAGGGCTATCTCCAGGAAACCACCGACATCTTGCAGCGGATTCGGGAGCTCGCGGTCCAGTCTTCCCACGGGATTTACACCGACGAAGACAGGATGCAGATTCAGGTTGAAGTGTCGTCCCTGGTTGCCGAGGTTGACCGGATCGCAAGCCACGCCCAGTTCAACGGCATGAACATGCTCACCGGGCGGTTCGCCCTGCCTTCGGACGGGAACGTGGTTACCGCGTCCATGTGGTTCCACATCGGGGCCAACATGGACCACCGCACCAGGGTGTACGTCGGCACCATGACCGCCGTATCCCTGGGCCTGCGGGACTCCACCACCGAGGCGATTCTGACCCTGGCTGTCCCTGAGGAGGCGAACCGCGCCATCAACACCATCGACGAGTCCCTCAAGCTGGTGAACAAGCAGCGGGCCGACCTGGGCGCGTACCAGAACCGCCTGGAGTACACGATCACCGGTGTTGACATTGCGGCGGAAAATTTGCAGGCCTCGGAATCCCGGATTCGGGACGCGAACATGGCCCAGCAGATGGTTGAATTCACCAAGAACCAGGTGTTGCAGCAGGCGGGTACGGCGATGCTGGCCCAGGCGAACACCCAGGCTCAAACCGTGCTGTCATTGCTGCGGTAACCCCGTGAAAACCGGGCAGGACCCCTGGTTTTGTCCGGTTTTCGGAGCAAAATTCTTCAACTTTAGCTTTACTTTTTTTGCTCCGGGGGTTATAGTAATGACAGTCCGGCTGGGCCGGACTCTGGACGCGGTTTAGACGCGCCCGTGATCTTTTACATCGGCCTTCCAGACGGCGCCTTCGGGCACTGTCGGGCGTTTGTGACGGCATAGACAGAAGTCGCGCAGGCGATTTCTATTCCTGCTGTTTGGGTCTAAACAGTCCCAAGGGGGCGCATAACCTTAGGACTGCCCGCACAGACGAGGCGCAAAGCATGGATTGTTTTGCGGTACACCTATCATGGAGGGCAATATGGTTATTAATCACAACATGAGTTCTATGTTTGCAAACAGGACGCTCGGCGTAAACAACACGGCGCTTCTGGGCAACATAGAAAAACTCAGTTCGGGTCAAAAAATCAACAAGGCGGGGGATGACGCTTCGGGGTTGGCGGTATCTGAAAAGATGCGCGCCCAAATCCGGGGGTTGAACCAGGCGGAACGGAACATCCAGAACGGGGTTTCGTTCATCCAGACAACCGAGGGGTATCTTCAGGAAACGACGGATATTCTTCAGCGCATCCGGGAACTTTCGGTCCAGTCCGCAAACGGGATCTATTCCGATGAGGACAGGCTTCAAATTCAGGTTGAGGTTTCTCAGCTTGTTGCGGAAGTCGACAGGATCGCCAGCCAGGCGCAGTTTAACGGCATGAACATGCTTACCGGCGCTTTCGCCACTGATTCGGCGTCGAACCGCGTAATGCAGTTCCAAATCGGCGCCAACGTTGACCAGAACGCCCGTGTATTCATCGGAACGATGACCGCCCAGGCACTTTCGCTGGTTAGCTCTCAGGGGGACGAAACAAGCCGCCTGAACATCCTTTCACCGGAAGAATCAAACGTGGCCATCAACACCGTGGACAACGCTCTTACAAAAATCAACAAGCAGCGGGCAGACCTGGGCGCATACCAGAACAGGTTCACCATGGCGGCAAACGGCATCGCCGTGGCCGCGGAGAACCTTCAGGCAGCGGAGTCGCGCATCAGGGACACCAACATGGCTTCGGAAATCGTTGAATACACCAAAAACCAGATTCTCACACAATCTGGTACAGCAATGCTCGCACAGGCAAACGCCCAGGCGCAAAACGTTCTGGCCCTGCTCTAGCGGGCGCGCCGCATAAAGAGAGACCTGGATGTCATCTTTTTGCGTGGCGATTACCACGAGAAACGGAGGGGGTGCGCCCCCCTTCCGCTTCTTATTTCACAGGAGGTAGCCCATGAGCATCAGTATCAATACTATTGGGCAAACAATGGCTATGGAAGGCCGCATGTCCCCTGCGCGAATCGAAGGCGCCCCGCCGGAACCCAAGGCAACTTTTGTCATGCCGGATCCGGAGACCGTGGCGCAAAGACTCGTGGATAATTCATCTGCCCTGGACGAGAGTATGCGGGAGCTCCAGAAACTCGCCGACAGTATGGACAGGAGAGTTCAATTTAACGTGAACAAGGAACTGGGGAGAGTCGTTGTCAAGATTGTTGACCCTTCAACCGATAAGGTTATAAAGGAGATACCGTCTGCCGACATTCAAAAGCTGCAAATCAGAATCAAAGAAACCCTTGGTCTCTTGTTCGATAAGCAGATTTAACCGGTAGGCGTAAAAACCGATGGCAGAGATCTCAATTCCTGGCGTAAGCGACAAATACAAGACAAACGACCTTGTCAAGAGCCTGATGGAGGTCGAGCGGATCCCCCTGAACAGGGAACAGGCTTCCCTCGACAACTACAAAACCCAGCAAGAGGCCTGGCGCAGGGTAAATCAGAACATGACTGCCCTGCGCGACAGCGCCCGTTCCCTCTATTCCTACGACAATCCCTTTGTCAATAAAACCGCATCCTCAACGGAGGAGGGCTCCGTTACGGCGGTCCCCGGCCGGGGGGCGGCCAACGAATCCTTCAAGATCGACGTGATCGCCCTCGCCGAGGCGGACCGGTTCCTTTCTGGGGAGCTGGAAAAAAATTCCGCCGTCCCCGAGGGGGCCTACACCTTTTCCGTGGGAGAAAAATCAATCACCCTGAACTGGAAGGGGGGCAAGCTCGCGGACTTCGCCGGGGCCCTCAACAGGCGGGGGGCGGGGCTCGTGAAGGCCGCCCTCATCGGTGTGTCCGGCGCAAAGCAGTCCCTCATGATAGAAAGCCTCAAGACCGGCGCGGAGAACGGCCTGTCCTTTAAAGACGCGGCCCAGGACTTCGCCCAGACAATCGCCATGAATCCCGTGTCCACGGCCAGGGACGCGGAATTCAAGTACGAGGGCATCGCCATCACCAGGCCGGTGAACACGATCGACGACGTGATTCCCGATGTCACCCTGACCCTCCACGGCACAACCGGCAAGACCGCCGTGGTTACGATCGGGCCGGAGACCCAGGGGGCCAAGGACACGCTCATCACCTTTGTGGGCCGGTACAACCAGACCATCGCCGAGATAAACATCCTCACCCAGAACAAGGGGGAAATCATCTCGGAGCTCGAATACCTCAGCGAGGACGAACGGGCCGAGGCCGCAAAACGGCTGGGCATGTTCCAGGGTGATTCCACCCTGTCCACCGCGAAGTCCTCGTTCCAGAACATCGTCACCGGCAGGTACGCCCCGGACGAGGCCGCCCTGGTCACCATGCTGGCCCAGATCGGCATCTCCTCCAGGGCGGCCCCCGGGTCGGCCTATACGTCCGCGTCCCTCAGGGGCTACCTGGAGATCGACGAAAAAAAACTCGACGAGGCCCTCAAGAACAACCTGGGGGACATCAAGAATCTCTTCGGCTACGACTCCGACGGGGACCGGATCATCGATTCGGGCCTTGCCTACGGGCTCGACCAGCGCCTTCAGGCGTACACCCGGTCCAACGGAATCATCTCCATAAAAACGAGCGGCATCGAGTCTTCCATCGGGTCCGCTGAAACAAAGATAAAACGCCTTGAGGAGCAGCTCGCCAACCGGGAGCGGCAGCTCAAGCGGCAGTACGGTCAGATGGAGTCCACCCTGAACAGCCTGCAAGGCCAGGCGGACAGAATCACCAATTTCGCCGCCCAGCGGCAGCGGGAATAGCCCGGAGGGGTCATGGAATTCTTCGTAAACGGCGACAAAATCGACATCACCCTGGAGGGGGAACGCACCGCCGGGGACGTGCTCATGGGCATGGAACGGGCCTGCGCCGCCGAGGGGGCGGCCGTAACGGGTGTGCACATCGACGGGAAGCGCATTTCCGCCGGGGAGCTCGAAGCCGAAGCGGCGAGGCCCCTGGAGGGGATAAGCTCCATCGGGGTGACGACGATTTCCGCGGGGGACATCAAAGAGGCCGCCCGGAAGCTCGCCGTGGATCTGGATGACCTGGTGCGCACGGTTCCGGAGATTCCCGCCCAGCTCCAGGGGGGGAAGAAGCGGGAGGCCTACAAGACCATCGAGTCCCTCACCGCGGCCATAGACACGGTGTGCGTCATCCTGCCCTGGCTCCCCCGGTTTCCGGGCCGGTTCCCCCCGTTCAACCTGGGCGGGAAGACTCCGGAGGAATTTTTCAACGGCTTCACCTCCGTGCTGAGCGCCATGTGCACGGCCTTGCAGGATAACGACATCGTCATGCTGGGGGATGTGGCGGAGTACGAGGTCTGCCCGGCGCTTTCCACCCTGGCGTCGGCGGTGAAGGAACTCCTATGACCTTCAGCACCACCGGTTCGCCCATCGAGGCCAGGGCGCAGAACGAGAGCCAATTCCCCATCATATTCGGCGTGTGCGCCGGGGTCGTCCTCATCGCCTTCCTCCTGCTGCAACTGGCAAAGAAAATCAAGGCCGGCTACCACACCCCCGAGTACCTCGAGCGGCAGAAGCAGCGGACCACGAACCGGAAGGACATCAGGGCGGTCACCGAGGAATACGGGTTCACCCAGGAGGAAGCCCAGTTCCTGGAGGTCCAGTGCAGGGACAGGAGGACCCCCAACATCCGGTATCTGCTCAAGGACCACGCCCAGACTCTTGCGCTGATCAAGGAGCTCTTCCAGGCGTCCCTTTCCGAGTCCAACCCGGAGGGGGACCAGACGTTGATATTCTCTATCTTCAAAAAAATAAACAAGATTCGCCTCGCCGACGCCGCCATGACCACCACCGCAACCCTGCCGGTGGGGCAAAAACTCCTCTACGTTGATTCCGAGGGGAAAAAATACACCACCTCGGTCATCGACAACAACGAAAAGGGGCTGACTCTCTCCGCCCCCAGGGACAGGTCCGGGATGGAGGTGGTGCCGGAGAATCTGTCGAAGATCACCCTGATGATGCAGGAAAAGAACGACATCGCCGTGACCATTCAGGTGCGGGTGCTCCTTACCCAGGAAAAGCCCGGGGGCGCAATCCTCCTTACGACCCACGGCACCCATTTCGAGTCCTTCCTGAAGCACGAATACCTCTACGTCCACGCCCGGCTTCCCTGCACCCTCCAGCCGGCGGCGGCCAAGCCCGGCGACGGGGGTGAGGTGACCTACGTGACCGAAAGCCGGACCTACAAGGGGCTCCTCCTCAATTATTCCGGCACGAGCTGCAACATCGTCGTCAAAAATCCCATCAACCTGCGTCAATTTCTGCGGATGTCCGTAAGGATTGACGGGGAGCATACGGAGGATTTCATCGTGATGGCGATGGATGTTGCCGAAAACAAAAAAGACGGGATATTTGTCATCCACGCGAATTTCGTGAAGATGAGCGAGGGGGTAAAAAATTATATCCTGTCCCACATATATTCGTTCACCCCCGAATAAGCCCATGGAGCATACATGAAGGTCATCGATTTAAAGGACATCACCCGCAAGGACAGCGCCGTGTATTACCGGCGTTATTTTTCCGCCCGGGCCGTGCTGGACCTGCCCGGGGGCGCGGCCGAAGCGCCCGTGGAGTTCGCCATAGAAACGTCCCCCCTCAGCCAAAAGACCGTCACCGTCAAGGTGGACGGCCAGGTGGATTACCCCCTCCTTCCGGTCATAAACGAGCTGAAGGCCCTCGTCCTTTCCAGGGACGAAGCGGGCGCCCTTCCCCTGTAGGCAGGCATGGAATTTTTTACCCGCTCCGGCGAGGAGACGATCGCCCTGGGGAAGAAACTCGGCTCGCGTCTTGTCCCAGGGGACTGCGTGGCCCTTTCGGGGCCCCTGGGCGCCGGAAAGACCGCCTTCACCAAGGGAATCGCCCTGGCCCTGGGGATAAGGGAGCCCGTGACGAGTCCCACCTTCACGGTGATCAGCGAATACGAGGGGACCGTCCCCCTCTACCACATCGACGCATACCGGCTCCAGGGCCCCGCCGACTTCATCAACCTGGGGGCCGAGGACCTGCTCTTCGGGCAGGGAGTCTGCGTGATCGAGTGGAGCGAGCGCATACGGGAGGAGCTCCCGGATGACGCAATCCGCGTGACCATCGAACCCGCCGGCGGGGAAGGCCGCAGAATCACCCTGGAGAACTGGCCCCGGAGGGAACTAACGCCGGTTTAGGCGTTGGCCTGCCCCATTGCGTCCACCGAGGCGAAACCCCGGCGGACCATGTAGGAGCGGAGGCCGGTGATGATTTCTTCCATTGCCCGGGGATTGGCGAAGGTGGCGGCGCCCACTTCGATTGCGGCGGCCCCGGCCAGGAGGAATTCCGCGGCGTCCTGCCACGAGGCGATTCCCCCGATGCCGATTACGGGGATGCGCCTGTCCCTGGGGAGGGCTTTCATGGACCGGACCACGTCGTAGACCATCCTGAGGGCGATGGGCTTTATCGCCGGGCCGGAGAGCCCTGCGTAGACCGCATCGAACACCGGGCGGCCCGTTTCCAGGTCGATCGCCAGGGCCTGAATCGTGTTTATCAGGCTGAGGGCGTCCGCCCCGGCTTCCCCCACGGCATGGGCCACGGAGACGATGTCCGGCGCGTTCGGGGAGAGCTTCACGATGAGGGGCTTGGCCGTGGCTGCCCTCACCGCGGCGGTGACAGCGGCGGCGTCCCCGGGCGCAAGGCCGAAGCTCATGCCCCCGTGCTTCACGTTGGGGCAGGAGATGTTCAGCTCGATAGCGTCCACCGGGGATGTGTCCAGGAGCCGCGCCCCCAGGACGTAGCTCTCTACGGAAGACCCCGCCAGGTTGGCGATACACCTGCACCGCCCCTGTCCCTCCGGGGTGTTCGCGGCGATGTATGACAGAAGGTCCGGCAGCTCATGGGCGGTAAAATGGGCGATTCCGGGGTTCTCAAGGCCGATCGAATTGATGAGCCCCCCGGGGGTCTCGTGGAGGCGGACTCCCCCGTTCCCGGCGGAACCCTCCAGGGTGACCCCCTTGGCGCAGACAGCCCCCAGGGCCGTGACGTCCGTGAGGCCCGCGTATTCCCTGCCGTAACCGAAGGTCCCCGACGCCGCGATGACCGGGTTTTTC
>JAISTZ010000090.1 GCA_031272345.1 Spirochaetaceae bacterium
GACCGGCCAGGTTAAGCCTGCGGGGGCCACGAAAAAAACGATTGTGTGGAGCCTTCCCGATGACGGTATCGCCGGGGCGTCAATCTCCGGGAATGTACTCACCGTTACGGCGGGGGAGGCCGCGCGGGTGCGGGTGTTGGCCACAATAGAAAAGGGCCTGAGCGAAGACCCGCCGATAAACTACACAGAGCGCTTTGACTTCACGGTGGCAACGTGCATTGTTACCTTTGACGCCAACGGCGGGCAAGGCTGGGTTCCCGCTAAGGTTCCCCTCATAGCCCTGGCGAGCATCACCTTCCCCAGCGGGAGCGGGCTGACGTCCGCTTCCGGCTCGAGTTACGGCTTTGCCGGGTGGAAGAAGAACGGTACGGAAACGGTGTATCAGCCGGGAGAGTCCTATACCCCAGGGGCAGCAGAGAAGGACATCACGTTCTACGCCCAGTGGCTGCCCCAGTACACGGTGACCTACGACACCACGGACGGTTGTTCGGTCAGCCCCGCAGAAACCAAGGTGCTGCTCGGCCGCGCCTACATCCTGGCGGTGCCCACGAGGTCCGGCCACTCCTCCGGCAAAAACACCTTCACCGGCTGGTGGACCGGCTTCGGGGGAAGCGGTACGCAACTCACCGGCGCAGACGGCGTGAGCCTTACCTCCTGGACTAGGGAGAACAACCTAACGGTCTATGCCGCCTGGACGACTCCATAGCAAAAAACCTGTTGTGCCCTTGAACGAACACCGCAAAAAGGTTACAATGGCATACTTTATTTTTTTGGAGTGCCTATGCCGTCACCACTTGTAACCTATCTCAAAGCAACCCCGCCGGAAAAGGTCAGCCCGGCCCTCGTATCCTGGATCGCCTCCTTGGAGCAGGTGGCCCAGGTTTCCCCTGAAATCGCCTCGTCCGTCATAAGGGAATTCGAGGCCCAGCGGAGTCACCTCAAGCTCATCGCCAGCGAGAACTACTCGTCCCTCAACGTGCAGGCCGCCATGGGGAACCTCCTCACGGACAAATACGCCGAGGGCTACCCGAACCACCGGTACTACGGGGGCTGCGAGAACGTTGACGCCGTGGAAAACGCCGCGGCGGAAACCGCAAAGAAGCTCTTCGGCGCGGATCACGCCTACGTGCAGCCCCATTCGGGGTGCGACGCCAACCTGGTGGCCTACTGGGCGATTCTTTCGGCAAAAATCGAGGCCCCCGTCATGGAAAGCCTGGGCGAAACGAATCCCAGTCTCCTCTCGGAGGCTCAGTGGGAGGACATCCGGCAGAAACTCGGCAACCAGCGCCTCCTGGGGCTGGACTACTATTCCGGGGGCCACCTGACCCACGGGTACAGGCAGAACGTGTCCGCAAGGATGTTCCGCGCCTATTCCTACACCGTGAGCCGGGAGACGGGCCTCCTGGACTACGACGCCATAGAAAAACAGGCCATGGAGGTGAAGCCCCTGGTGCTCATGGCGGGGTACAGCGCCTATCCCAGGGCCGTCAACTTCCGCCGGTTCAAGGAGATAGCGGACAAGTGCGGGGCCGTCCTCATGGTGGACATGGCCCACTTCGCGGGCCTGGTGGCGGGCAAGGTCTTCACCGGGGACGAGGATCCGGTCAAATGGGCCGACGTCGTCACCACCACCACCCACAAGACCCTCCGGGGGCCCAGGGGCGCCCTCATCCTCTGCAAGGCCCCCTTCGCGGACTACGTGAACAAGGGCTGCCCCCTCGTGCTCGGCGGCCCCCTGGGGAACATGATCGCCGCAAAGGCGGTGGCCCTCACCGAGGCGTCCCAGCCCTCGTTCAGGGACTACGCCCACAGGGTGCGGGACAACGCCCGCTCCCTGGCCGCGGCCTTGCAGGGGGAGGGGCTCTTCGTGCAGTCCGGGGGCACGGACAATCACCTGCTCCTGGTGAACGTTGCCAGGACCCACGGCCTCACGGGACGCCAGGGGGAGACCGCCATGTTCGAGTGCGGGGTCACGTTGAACCGCAACAGTCTCCCCTTTGACGAAAACGGCGCCTGGTGGACCAGCGGTCTCCGCATCGGAACCCCGGCGGTGACGACCCTCGGCATGGGCGAGCCGGAAATGAAGGAAATCGCAAGGATCATCAAAATCATCCTGGACGGAACCAAGCCCAGCGTCACTTCCAAGGGCGAGCCCGCCAGGAGGAAAATCACCCTTGACCCGGCGGCCCAGGGGGAGGCAAAAAAGCGGGTGGCGGCCCTTTTAGGCAGATTCGTGCTCTATCCCGAGTTGGACCTCCAGTTGCTCAAGAGGGAATTCCTGAAGTAGCGCCATGCCTTTAAAACGGACAAACCCTGTGCTGGCCCTCCTCCTGTGCGCCCTCCTGTGGAGCACCGGGGGGATTCTCATAAAAAGCGTCACCTGGAATTCCATCGCCATCGCGGGGGTGCGGAGTCTGATCAGCGCGGTCTTCATCACGGCGGTGAACAGGCGGTTCCCCCGGGTGTTTGTCCGGGACGGGGCGGGCAGCATAGACCGCGTCCAGACCTGGACCCGTGTTTCCGCCGCCGTTGCCTACAGCGCCACGATGATTCTCTTTGTGGCGGCGAACAAGCTCACCACCGCGGCGAACACGATTCTCCTGCAATACACCAATCCCCTGTGGGTGATTCTCCTGGGGCCGGTCCTTCTGGGCGAAAAAAACACCTGGGTGGAATACGTTACCGTGGCGGGTGTGCTCGGCGGCATGGCCCTGTTCGCCGCCGACGGGCTCCAGGGGGGGGGAAGGCCCTGGGCAATATCCTTGCCTGCACGTCGGGGCTGTTCTTCGGCCTTACGGTGGTGCTCATGCGGAAACAGAAGGACTCGAACCCCGCGGATTCCTTCACCCTGGCCCACCTCCTCACCTTTCTGGCGGCGCTGCCCTTCTGTTTTTCCGGGGGGATGCCCTCGGCCAAAAGCTGGGCGGGGATTTTCAGCCTGGGGATCTTCCAGATCGGGATTCCCTCCCTCCTGTACGCATCAGGTATCGCCCGGGTCACGGCCATAAGCGCGGTGTTCATCACCATGCTGGAGCCCCTGATGAATCCCGTGTGGGTCTTTGTGTTTGCCGGAGAAAAGCCCTCGGTCAACGCGGTGGCCGGGGGCGCCGTCATCCTGGCGTTCATCTCCTTCAGGTCCTTCGTGAACTACCGGAGAAGCCGGGGAAAGGCTCCCTCGGCCTCATAGTCTTTGCGGTCCAGGGATTCAATAAAATCGTAGAACCCAAGGGAGCTGTCAATATCATCGTTTTCAATAAAGAAAACGTGTAT
>JAISTZ010000193.1 GCA_031272345.1 Spirochaetaceae bacterium
ACCGGGCGGGGTCGAAGCAGGCCTCGAAGGCCTCCCGCAGGGTGAAGGCCCCGCACACGCCCATGCCGCAGGACCGGGCCGCCCTGGCGTTTGCCCCGGGCACGATGCACCGGATTATCCCCTGTTCCAGGGCCGAGGACACCGCCGCGTGGACTCCCCGCACGGGCCTGGTCCCTCCGGAGAGCTCCAGCTCCCCCATCACCAGAATCGGCGCGGAATCCTCCGGCGGGGCGTCCACCCCGGCAAGGAGCACCGCCAGGGCGATTGCCAGGTCGAACCCGGCGCCCTCTTTTTTTACGTCCGCCGGGGACAGGCTGATGAGCACCCTGTCCTGGGGAAAGTCGAACCCGGAATTGCGGATGGCCGCCCGCATCCGCTCCCTGGATTCCCGCACCGCCCCGTCGGCGAGCCCCACCATGTCGATCGCCGGGATTCCCCGCCTGAGATCGACCTCCACGGTCACCAAAGCGCCTTCGTAGCCGAAGGGTGAAAAACTGAGTATCTTCATACCTAAGGGATAGTAATTTTTTGACGGTTTTGGACATTTTTTGGGGAATTTTCCGGTAAATTTCTGCCGATACTGTGGAATATGGTCAAAAAAAACCGGTTGACAAAAAAACCGTGATGTGCTATACTATTTTCACTTTTCCAGGAGCAGGCAGTGGCGCGGCAGGGCGGTTATAAAAAGCTCGAGAACGACGTAGTTTCTTCTCTGGGCAGAACTATTTTTGGGTATCTTTGCCGGTTCGGCCGGGTTTTTTTACAGATGCTCTCTTTTTTTGACCAAAAACTCACCATAATGATCGTGCCCCACTCCCAGCGGCGGGTCGTCAATTTTCAGACCAACGTGTTCGCCCTGTTTTTGGCCCTCACCCTGCTCATCGGCGTCTTCGGCTCCTTCGTTTATTTCAATAAAAATTCAGTCGCCGCAACGGCCGCCATAAACAAGCTGGAAAAACAGCACGAAGAAACCCTCGCCAGTTTGGACGAAGTACGGGACGAAAACATCGCCCTCCTCCAGGCGGCCAAGCGTTTTCAGGGGGCTCTGGGCACAACCCTGGCCCGGCTGGGAATCAACAGGCCGAGTGAGCGGGCCGCGGGCGCGTCCAGCGACCTGTCCTCCGTGTTCGGCGCGCCGGAGCTTTCCGCCGGTTCGGTGGAAGAAACCGCGGACATCCGGGAGCTCGCCGGGTTCCTGGAGAGCTCCGTGCAGCCCCTGGAACAGATAGGCAAGATGCTCGAGGCCCACGGCGCCCTCCTTTCAGACATCCCCAGCATCTGGCCCCTGTCCAACCCGGTCACCGGCCACCTGTCCATGAAATTCGGCCAGAACATCCACCCCATCACGGGGCAGCTCTATCTGCACAAGGGGCTGGACTTCTCCACCTACCGCTCCGGGGACCCGGTGGTCGCCACGGCCAACGGCCAGGTGGTGACAATTTCCTGGGACGAGGGTTTCGGGCTCTATGTGGTCATCAAGCATAAACACGGCATCTACACCCGGTACGCCCACCTGAATACCACGCGGGTCCAGAAGGGCCAGTTCGTGTCCCAGAGGGACGTCATCGGCACCATCGGCAACACGGGCATTTCCACGGGGCCCCACCTGCACTACGAGGTCCACATCGGCTCCGATGTGGTCGACCCGGAAAAATACATCAACATCAAGCTGGATTAGGATGGCCCTTTCCCTGGAAGACTTTTCCATCAATACGATCGTGGGCCAGGGGTCCAGCGTTTCAGGGAACGTCAGCATCGCCGGTTTCGTGCGGATCGACGGGGACATCGACGGCAACCTGGAGACCAGCGGCAAAATCATCCTGGGGGAAAAAGCCCGGGTGCGGGGGAACATCACCGCCAGGTCCGCGGTCATCGGGGGCATCGTGGAGGGGGACATCCTGGCCCCCGAGGGGGTCCAGTTGTTTTCCACCTCCATCGTCGTCGGGGACATCGTCACCAAAAGGATAGAAGTCGCCGAACAGGTGATTTTTCACGGCCACTGCATCGCCCTCAGGAACGAGGGGGCCTTCGAGGCCGCCAGGCAGGACAGGCTGACCGCCATGGCCGTGGGGCAGCGGGGAGCCCGGGCATAGCCATGGCCGAGGTCGACTCCGTAAACCAGCAGGTCTTTTTTACCCCCCAGTTCCGCAAAGCGGAAAAGCGGAAGGACCCCCTGGCGGAAAAGGGGAAATTCGCGTCCCTGGTGGAGCAGGAGGCGGAAGAGGCGGCCCTCCTGGGGCTTGAAATTCCCCAGGACATCGCCGCCCTGCCCTACGGGGAGGCGGTCGTCAAACTGAAGGACGCCCTGGACCTGGCCGGGGAGGCCCTCAAGGCGCGGGCCACTCCGGAAAATTTCGGGGTCTACAAAAAGGCCGTAAGGAACTTCGTGTCCTATGTGGCAAGCCGGAACTTCGAGGTGCGGGAGAATGTCACCAAGATGAAGGTTAAACCCGGTTCCTGGAAGGAAAAGCGCGCCGTTACGGTGAAGGTGATTGACGAAAAGCTCGACCGCTTGGCCCAGGACGTGCTTTTTAACCAGGGGGACAAATTCAAACTCCTTTCGGAGATTGAAGAAATCAACGGGCTTGTGATAGACTTGCTTAGATAGAAGGAACAACAGTGAGCGACGTGTTTGAAAACGAGTTGGAAGAGCTCTCCGGGGACGACCTGCTTGCCCTTGAGGACACCTCCGTTGAGGAGTCCCAGGGGGAGGAATTCGTGTTCCCCAGCCCCCTGTACCGGCTCAGGCTCGATTACTCCAGGGAGGGGGTCTACGCCCTGCCCCAGAATGGTATGGAGCTCTCTCCCGGGGAGGGGGTGCTGATTCCCACCAGGTACGGCAAGGACATGGCCCGGGTGTTGGGGCTTGCGGCAAAACCCGTGGGCATACGGCCCCAGGACGTGGTCACCATTGAGCGGAAGGCTACCCCGGCGGACCTAAAACGGGCGGAGTCCTACCGGGCAAAGGAAAAAGAGGCCTCCCGGGTGTTCCAGCAGAAGGCCGCCATGCACGGCCTGGACATGAAGCTCATCGGCGCCCACTACCTTCTGGACGAGCCCAAGGTGCTGTTCTTCTTTACCGCGGACAACCGGGTGGACTTCCGGGAGCTCGTCAAGGACCTGGTGTCGGTCTTCAGGATGCGGATCGAGCTGCGCCAGATCGGCGTGCGGGACGAATCCCGGATCACCGGCGGCCTGGGGGTGTGCGGCAGGTCCTTCTGCTGTCACGCCGTGTCGGACAAGTTGCGTCCCGTGTCGATCAGGATGGCCAAGGACCAGAACCTCTCCCTCAACTCAATGAAGATTTCAGGCCAGTGCGGCAGGCTCCTGTGCTGCCTCTCCTACGAATACGACTGGTACGTGGAGGTCCGCAAGTCCATGCCCCAGGAGGGCATCCGGCTCATCTACGACGGCACGTCCTTCAGGGTGATGTCCATAAACCCCATTTCTTCCATGGTGCAGCTTTCCGGCGAGGACGGCAGGATGCTCGAAATCCCCGCGTCCCGGTTCGACAAGACCAGCGGCAAGTGGGAGCTGCATTAAAACATCGAGTTTTTCATCCTTTCCCTAAACCCGGCGCAAAAGAGGATGCGCAACCGTCTGTTGTAAGAAAACCGCAAAAAAAATTTATTTTTTCCGAAAAAAATGTCCAAAAACCGCCAAACATCACTATATCTATAGTGAAACGGCTGTGTTTCACAAAAACCGTTTTTTGCTTGCAAAAAAAGTAAAAATGGTTTATACTACAGATGGAAAGAGGGTACGTATGAAAAAACTTATCGAGTTGATTTTCAATGCGGAGAACATCAGGATGGTGGTCATCCTGGCGGTGGTTGTCTCGGGGTTTGCCTGGCAGGACGCCAAGATAAACCAGAGATTCGCCGCCCAGGATGCCAAGATGAACGAGAGATTCGCCGCCCAGGACGCAAAGCTCGACGGCCTCAGGTACAATGATTTTGCGCACCTGACCGGTGATTTTGACCGTCTCACCAATGCCTTCAAGGCCCTCACCTTTGTCCTGCGGCAAAATAACACCATAACGGGCGAACAACAGGTATACATCGATTCCACCCTGCAATGAAAGCGCCGGACGGCGGGGACATCCCCAGGGTCACGATGCAAAGCAGCAAACGTGTCCCTGAAGACTGCGGGGGCTCCAACAATCAAACACGGAGGAAAGGTTGACCCGGGAACACACTGCCCTGGCCCTGGTTCTGGCGTGCCGGGAGGCCCTGCCGGGGCACCTGGCCGTGACTCTCCTCTCCCGTGAAGGGGACGATTCCGGGGAGGGAGGGTGCGAAATCCGGTCGGCAACGCTCTTCGGGGGGCGGAAGAGCCGCCTCCGGGCCATGGTGTCACCCTGGCACACGGGCAGAATCTGGCTCTACGGGCAAAAATCCGGGGGGGCCGAAAAAATCACGGACTTCGACGTGGAGCGCTACCGGCACACCTTCCGGGAGAGTTTCCCCAAGGCCCAGGCCGCGTCCCTGGTGAGCGAGCTGGTCATAAAGACGAAGGCCGCCGGGGGAGCGCCCAGGTGCTGGGTCCTGGTGAACGCCTTCCTGGACGGCCTTGACCGGGCGGCTGAGGAAGAAACCGGGGCCGCCCTCGCGCGGTTCCTCTGGCGCTACCTGGACGCCCTGGGACTCCAGCCCCCCCTGGACGCCTGTGTCGCCTGCGGGCGGCCCTTCGGCGCCGGGGACTCCCTGGTGTACGCGGCGGGGGAGAACGGGTTTCTCTGCCCGGAGTGCGCCCCATCCGCGGGCGGGGGGCCATCCCTTTCCGGGGAGGGGGCGGCGTACCTGCGGGCCCTATCGTCCCTGGGGGCGAAGGAAGCGCGGAACATCCCCCTTTCCGCGGGCGAAGAGGGGCGCTTAAAGGGCTTCCTCTTCTTCCTCATCCAGGCCGCTTGCGGGGAGCGGTTCAAAACCCTGGAAACCTTCGTCCCCGATTGAGGGAGCGGCGATTTTTGTCTATACTGGAGGATCTATGCGGGCGGTCGATATAATCACAAAAAAACGGGGGAATCCCCCCAGGCCGGAGGGCGAAGAGCTCTCGCCGGAGGAAATCGAATTCCTCATCACTAACTACGTTTCCGGGGCCATACCGGATTACCAGGTGTCGGCCTGGCTCATGGCGGTGTACTTCAACGGCATGACCTTTGCCGAAACCGCCGCCCTCACCGGGGCGATGCTGCGCTCCGGGGAAATTTTCGACCTCCACGGCAGGGAACACGAGGGCCTCCGGGGGCCCTTCGTGGACAAGCACTCCACCGGCGGCGTGGGGGACAAGATTTCCCTCATCCTGGCGCCCATCGTTGCCGCCTGCGGCCTCCAGGTGCCCATGATGGCCGGGCGGGCCCTGGGCCACACCGGGGGCACCCTGGACAAGCTCGATTCTATCGCGGGTTACCGGACGAATCTTTCCCAGGGGGAATTCCGCGCCGCCATCGCCCGGTGCGGGTTCGCCATCACCGGCCAGACCAGGGAGGTTGTCCCCGCGGACAGGCTCCTCTACGCCCTCCGGGACGTGACCGGCACGGTGGAGTCCGTCCCCCTGATCACCGCGAGCATCCTCTCCAAAAAGGCCGCCGAGGGGTCCGACGCCCTGGTGTTCGACGTAAAGGCCGGGAGCGGGGCCTTCATGAAGGGGCTGGATGACGCGGAGAGTCTGGCCCGAAGCCTCACCCGCACCGCAAAGGAGCTGGGCAAAAGGGCCGCGGCCCTGATTACAAACATGGACGCCCCCCTGGGACGGAAGACGGGCAATTTTTTGGAAATCGAGGAAACCCTGGAATGTCTCCGGGGGGAATGGCCCGCCGACGTAAGGGAAATCACCCTGGCCCTGGCCGCCCGGATGCTGATTCTGGGTGGCAAGGCCGCCTCCAGGGAGGAAAGCGATTCCCTGTGCGGAAATGCACTTGCCTCCGGGCGGGCCCTGGAGCTTTTTCTGGAAAACATCGCCGCCCAGGGGGGGAACCCGGAGGGGGTCCTCGGGGACTACGGCAAGCGGCGGAGTCCCCACAGGGCGGAGCTCCGGGCGGAACGGGACGGGTTCGTCTCGGTGGACGCATACCGGGCGGGCCTTGCCGGGGTGGGCCTGGGGGTCGGGCGCAACAGGACCACGGATTCCGTGTGCCCCGAGGCGGGGATCCTGTTCCGTGTTCCCCCCGGGGAGCGAGTGCGGAAGGGGGAGGTCATCCTGGAGGCCTTCGGCAAGGATGAGGCCTGCCTGGGGCCGGCGATCGCCCTGCTCAAGGGAGCGGTCACCTATTCGGAGGAGCAGCCCGCGCCGCGGATTCTCATTTATAAGGAAATACTATGACCTGGGATAAAAAAGACGTTCCACAGGACCTGGTGCGGTCAATCGCCAGGTCCTATTCCTGCGATCTCCTTCGGGCGTCGATTCTGGCCCGGCGGGGAATCACCGAGGGCAGGGACATCCTCTTCTTCCTGGAGGACGACCTGCGCTACCAGCACAGTCCCTTCCTGTTCTCCCAGATGGAAGACGCGGTTGACAGAATCCTCCAGGCCCAGGAGGAGGGGGAGAAGGCGCTGGTCTTCGGGGACAGGGACGCCGACGGGGTCACGGGCACGGCCCTCCTCGTGGCGGAGCTCCAGCGCATGGGCATCGACACGGCCTGGCGGGTCCCCCTGGGGGACGACCTCTACGGGCTTTCCCTCAAGGCCGTGGAAGCCTGCGCCGCCGAAGGGCGCACCCTCATCATCACCGTGGACTGCGGCATCTCCAACAACGCGGAAATCGCTGCGGCGGCGGAGGCCTGCATCGACGTGATCGTCCTGGACCACCACGAGGAGCCCGATGAGCCGCCGTCAAACTGCATCATCGTCAACCCAAAGGCCGGCAACGACAAAAAGACCTACCCCTTCGGGGGGATTTCGGGCTGCGCGGTGGTCTACAAGCTGCTCCAGGCCCTGCGGTTCGCCCGGAGCGAATTCTACAAGCAGGAGGTCTGCCTCCTCAACGTGGTTCCCCTCACGGAGGCGTGGAACATCGAGTGCATAAAGACCGTGAACTGTGTAAAAAAGGACAGTCTCACCGAAACGGTGGTGCCCGGGGCCGTGTCCTTCGGCCAGACCAGGCTGGGGAATTTCCTCCGGGGCCAGCAGATCTTCGTGTGGGACGCGCCCTTGCAGGCAAAGCAACTGGGGAAGGTCTTCGGAACGGGGGTGGAATTCAACCTCTGGGACCTGCGGAACGATGTGGCATCGGTTCTGCCCTCCGCAGCGGGGTTCTCCCTCCTCAGGCTCAAGGAGGCCTCCCGGATAGCCCGGTACGAGGACGGGGAGGTCACGGAAATCGGCTGTTTCTTCAACCTCTTCGTCACCTTTGTGCAAAAAAAGCTCCGCTCGGCCTTTCCCCAGGAGGCGAAACAGGAGGTCCTGGACTTGCAGCTCGTGGCCCTGGCGGCCATGGCGGACGTGATGCCCCTGCGGGACGAAAACCGGATCTTTGTGCGCCAGGGGCTCAAGTCCCTGGGGTTCTTGAACAGCAGGAATTTCAACCCGGAGCATGTGCGGCCCGGTCTCCTTGAGCTGATGAGCGCCCTGAATCTCCTGAATCAGCCCGTCACCAGCAGGACCCTCGCCTGGGACCTGGCCCCGGTGATCAACGCGGCGGGCCGCATGGGGGACGCGTCCCAGGGGGTGGAGCTCCTCCTCTGCGGGGACCCCCAAAAGCGGACCGCCCTGGCGCACAAGCTCGTCACCCTCAACGAGGAGCGGAAGCGCCTGGAGCAGAAGGCCCGGGAGGGGCTTTTTGCCGCCACGTCCGCAAGCCTGGGGGACTACCACGGGAATCTCTGTGTGGTCGTCGACGACCCGGAGGACCCCAGGATCCCGGTCCGGGGCATCACGGGGCTCCTGGCGTCGAGTTTCCTGCGGCTCTTCCGGGTTCCCGCTGTGGTGATCACGGCGGACGGCGGGGAGGCGGTGGGTTCCGTCCGCTCCCCCAAAGGGGTCAACGCCCGGGACCTTGCGGAGCGGATCTGCGAGGCCGTTGGGTCCGTCACCTACGGGGGCCACCGGGAGGCCGCGGGGTTCAGTTTTGCCGGGGACAAAATCCCCCTGGTCAAGGAGACCCTCGTGTCCCTCTCGGCGGCCATGGAGCCCCCGCGGGAGGAGGAAGAGCGGGTGGAGGTTGACGCGGAGCTTCCCCCGGAGTACATGAAGCCGGACCTGCTTGCCCTGGCGGACGCCTTCGAGCCCTACGGGGCGGACAATCCGGAGCTGCGGTTCCTCGTAAAGAAGGCAAAAATCACCGGGGCGGAACTCATCGGCAGGACCGAAAAAAAACACCTCCGCCTGCAACTTCAATTCGGCCCCTACACGTGGCCCGCCCTGTTCTGGAACGCCGCGGACCTGTATGGGAAGGATTTTTCCTCCGGAGACCTCGTCTCTGTGGTCTTCTCGGTCCAGCGGAATTTTTTTAAGGGGGTCGAATCCCCCCAGATGATCATCGCCGCCCTGGAAAGGGCAATGTCAACCTAGGAGTCCTCCCAGCCCGCAGGTTTCAAGCATCGCCCTGAAGGCTTCCGGCAAGGGGGCGGACACCGACGGGGGCGCGCCCAGGGGATTGTCCCCGGGAAAGGCGATTTCCGCGCCGTGGAGGAAGTAGCCCTGTCCGCCCGTGCCCGCGCCGCCGTACCGCGAGTCCCCCAGGAGGGGGAAGCCGTGGAGGGCGCTGTGTTTCCGTATCTGGTGTTTCCTCCCGGTGCCGATGGTGAATTCCGCAAGAAAGACCCCCAGGCCCAGGAAGGCCCCCTTCCCCAGGGGACGCATCACCGTGACCGCCCGCTCCGGGATTGAACCGCTCTCCCTTTCCAGTCCCTCGTCCCAGGTCTCCTCCCCCGCCGGGGAACCCTGGGCAATGGCGAGGTACCGCTTCCTAATCCTCCGCTCCCGGAGGGCCTGGGAAAACCATACGGCCCCCCGGATGCTCCGGGAACACACGAGCGCACCGGTTGTCCCCTTGTCCAGCCGGTGCAGGGGCGCGGGGACGAAGGCGAGGGATTCCGGCGTTTCAAGGGATGTGAGCCATCCGGCAACGCTGGGGACTCCCGGCCCGGCATGGACGCAGAGTCCCGCGGGCTTTGCGATGATTCTGAGGTCACGGCTGCAAAAGAGGGTTTCCATGACAAAGGGAAAATCCCCCGGCCCCCCTCCGCCAGGTTTCTGCTCCGGGCCGCCCAGAAACGCCGGGGCGGAAATCACGTCGCCCCCCCTGAGGAGGAAGCCCGGAGTCACCCCCTTGCCGTTTACACGGATGAGGCCCCTTCGGATGAGGGAATAGAGCGCGGAAAGGGGTGTGTCCGGAAAAAGACGGCGGAGGATTCTGTCCGTCCGCCGCCCCGCGTCGTCCGGCCCGGCTTTAAAACGCTGGAAGTCCAATTTTCGCCCCGTATTGCAGCGGTATGCTTCAAATTGAATACACCCGGCGGAACATAGTCAAGCGCCGGATGAGTCCTGATGGAACGGTGTACATGAACCGGCTGCCTGACCTCAGCGCCTCCCGCAGCACCCGCCCCCGTCCTGGGAGCTGTAGAAGTAGTCCTCCGGGTAGACGAGGGTCTCGAAGGCGGCGGCCTCCCTTTGTATGCCCTCCCTGTCGATTGCGGTGATGTCGTCCACCACCTTGACGTACCCGAAGAAGGCGCTGTCCCCGGTGGAGAAGTCGAAATCATCCTGGGGCTGGAAGTAGAGGACATTCTGGGCCTGCTTTTGCAGGTCCAGGACCGCCGTGTACGCGGGCACCCGGAGCTCCGCGCTCCCGTCCTTGGCGGACCGGTTGTCGATGATCCACTCCACCGGGAGGTCCCGCTCCACCACCATCACCGCCGGGCTGAACCCCTCGTCCGTGAGCCTTACGGCGGCCCGCTGGATCGGCGTCCCCTGGTAGACCGCCCTTTCGGCGATCGCCAGGTCCGCGGAGGGAATCCTGTAGCCCGCCGGGACCGGGACGCCGGGGTCCGCGGTGTCCGGCGCGGCCGCCAGGGCAGCCCGGTCTGCCACCACGGTGATGGTGCTCCGGATCATCCCCATCCAGCAACTGTAGCGGAATTTGCCCGTCCGCCCCGGGGTGAACTCGATAAGATTTTTCCCCTGGCGGAACCGGTACTCGATGCCGTACTCCGGGATGAACATCCGGTTGTTGCACCCGGTGATGCTCCCCTGGGGGGCGTTGATGGTCCACCGCACCGGGATGCCCGCCATCACCGTGATTGCCGGGTAGCGCCCTGGGGAAAGGGTCGAAGTGACCACCTGCACCCCGTCGATGATCTCCGCGGCTGAACCCCCCGCCGAGACCGCGGAGGCGGGGCGCTCGAAGGCCGTCTGTGTGCCCGAGGGGAGGAGGGACCGGAGGGACAGCCCCGAGAGGGCCCACCCCTGGGCGGCCATGGTGATTCCCATGGCTGCCACGATGCAGGCCCCCGCCGCCATGACCCGCCTGGTGATGGACGGACGGGCGCTGAGGAACCCGCCCAGGGCGCCCAGGCCGAACATGAGGGGAACCGTGCCCAGGGAAAAGAGCAGCATCGAAGCCGCGCCCCTGGGGGCGCTCCCGGTGGAAAGGGCGTAGAGCTGCATGGCCTGGAGGGGGCCGCAGGGCATGAGCCCGTTCAGGAGCCCGATGAGGAGGGGGCTGCCGCTCCGGGCCTTGGCCCTGTCAATCCTTTTGGCGATGAAGGGGGGGAGCCTGGGGGTGAGGGCCCTGAGGAAGGGGAAAATCCCCAGCATGTTGACTCCCATAATCACCATGAAGACTCCGGCGGCAAGCTGAAAGGCCCCCCTGGCCCTGCCGGAGAAGCTCACCACGGACCCGGCCGCCCCCACGATGCCCCCGATGAGGGTGTAGGAAACCACCCGGCCCCCGTTGTAGAGGAGACTCGGCATGAGGGCGTCCAGACGGCGTCCCTCCCGGGGGCCCCCCAGGGTTTGGGAGAGGTTGATGCCCCCGCACATGCCCAGGCAGTGCACGCTGGTGATGAGGCCGATGAGGAACATCATCCCCAGGCCCATCCCGGCCTCAGCCGTGGGGAAGGCGCTGAACACGGACACCCCCAGGCCCTGCATCACCATGGCCCCCGCGATGATGACCACCAGGAAGCCCGCGGCCCTGGCCGCGCCCGAAGGCAGCCCCCGGCGTCCCTCCCCGCCGGAGAGGACCTCGTAGCCCAGGCCCTCGATGATGCCCTCGATCGCGTCCAGGGAAATCACGGTCCGGTCGTAGGTGACCCTGGCTGTCCCCGCCCGGTAACTCACCTGGACCGCGGTAATCCCCTCGGCCGCCCTGAGGGCCCCTTCTATTTTTTCTTGACAATGTACGCAGGACATCCCGCCGATGCGCAGGGTTCTGGTTTTACACTCCCCCTGGTCTTCCCTTGCTTCCATGCAGTCACCTCCATTTGAACGTGGGCGAAGTATACCACGGAATTTTGAATACAATGTGAATATACATGGGAACCTCGAAAAACTAACCGGGTTTTTTGAGATGCCCGCATAGCAATTTCTCCCGGCCCGCTGTACAATGATTCCATGGATGACCGGCCTTCCGTCAAACTGTTCCTGGCCCCCATGGCGACCCTTTCCCACGAGGCCCTCAGGCGGAGTGTCGAGCGTTTCGGCGGGTGCGACGAATACTACACCGAGATGATTCACGCCCCGTCCCTGGTTGCGGGGGGCAGATTCGAGAGCTGCTACCTCCGCAGGGGCCCCGCGCCGGAAAAGCTGCGGTGGCAGCTCACCGGGAACAGGGCCGATAGCCTTGCCCGGGCGGCCCGTCTGGTAAGCCGCCTCGGGGGCGCGGGGGTCGATTTGAACATGGGCTGTTCCGCCCCGGAAATTTACCGCTCCGGCGGGGGAATCGCCTGGATGCTCAAACCCCGGGGCGAAACCCTGGGGATGGTGCGGCAGGTGCGGCAAGCCCTGGACGGCTCCCCCGGAGGCAAGCTTCCCCTGAGCGTGAAGCTCCGCCTGGGGGACGAATCCTTCGGGGAGGATGATTTTTTTGATTTTTGCGACGCCCTCGCCGCGGAAGGGGTGGAGCGCATCGTCCTTCACCCCCGCACCCGGAGGGAGAAGTACCGGAAGGCCCCCCGGTGGGAGGCGGTGGGCCGCCTGGCGGAACACGCCGCGGGACGGTTCACGGTGGTCCTCAACGGGGCGGTCTCGGACAGGGGGTCCCTCCTTGCGGCCCTGGGGGCGGCGCCGGGCATAGAAGCCGTGATGGTGGGCCGGGCCGCCGCGCAGATGCCCTGGGTGTTCCGGGACCTCCGCGCCGTCCTGGATGGTTCCCCGGAGCCCCTCCCCCGGATAGACCTCCTGCAAACCGCCCTGGCGTTTTTAACCGACCTGGAGGAATGTCAGCCCGAAGAATTCTGGCCCACCAGACGCCGCCGGTTCTTTGAGTATTTCTGCGCCAACGTGGCCTTCAGGCACTACCTGTTCACCAAAATCCGGGGGGCAAAAACCAACGGGGAAGCCCGGGATGCCCTTGTGGAATATTTTGAAAAATCCCCCGGGGAGCGGTATGCCGGGGCGCGATAGCCCCGGCGGGCGATGAACGCCCGCCGGAGCGTTTCGTTTTACAGAACCAGCCTGGCGGCCAGTTTTGCGGCTTTAATCACAGGCGCGTCCGCGGCGGTGGTGCTTGCCGCTGACTGCAGCACAGGATTGCCGGAGGCGTAGGCCGCCTCTTCCGCGGATGACGCCGCGACGGCTTCTGTCCGCCGCACAGAGGCGTCGGCCCGCTGCTGCCCCAGAGTCGTCGCGGTGTCGGCGTGGATTCTAGCCAGTTCGGCCTGGGCCGCCCGGCGCTGCTCGGCGGGCATCAGGTTTATCTGCGCGTCAACCATTTTCTGCTCCGCGTCGAGCTGCTGCTCCCGTTGCTGCTTGTCCATCTCGATGGGATGCCGCGCGTCGTTGTACATGGCCTGGGTCATTTCCAGCGCCGCCTGATCATCCGGCTGTAGGCGCCGCGGCAGCTGGTCTATCACCTTCTGCACATAGCCCGCGGTTATCTGCGCCCAGTCTTCGCGGTTGAAACTGTACAGCCTGTACAGAATCGTGTAACGGGTCGTGCTGCCGCTCACAGGGTCTTTTTCATCGGCCTCCTGCCAGAACTCCTGTACCAGCCTCGCGCCGGAAAGCTCCACCTCGGACTTGGTCTGGGTTATTTCCCGGATTGCCTCTTTCGTGGCCCCTGCAACACCGCTCGACGCGCTGCCCGCAAGGTACACGTTGATTGAGGTCTGCAGCTCCTTGGCGATTTCCCTGGCGAACTGGGCGTCCGCCCGCATCTGCGCGCCCCGGAGGTCGGTCCACTGGGTCGTAAGGCCCCGGTACACCGAGTTCGTGACGGCGTCTTCAGGCTCGCTCAAAAACCGCGCCGCGTTGGCGAAGCGGTTAAGCTGAATGTCCGCTATCCACTGGGGAATCGCAGGAGACCTGGCGGCCCGCCCCTGCCAGTCTCTGAGGATTGTTTCGGCCGCTTCCACCCTGACGCCGCTCTCATCGCCGGGTTTAACGGACTTGGCGGGTTCAAAGGGAGCTGCCGTCTGGGGCACGTCTGAATTTGACGGCGCGGTTTTGTTCGACGCGCAGGCGGCGAAAACAGCCGTCGCGCACATCACAAGAATGCCAATTTTTTTGTTCATAAGAACCTCCTATAGTTGCAAAAGGGTGCGTTGCGCACCCCTTCATTGCCTCTGTTCTTTGGAAAAACTCGCCAGCCCTTCACGGAATTCAGCGGGAAACGAGTCTCTCACCTTTTGGGCCAGCGCGGTATAGGCGCGGCGTTTTCCCACATCGCGGTTCATGGCCGTAGCTCGCTCCACCGGCGGGGATGTATAGGAAAAAATGACGCCCCCGGAACTGCTCAGGACCGCCTGAAGGGACGGGACAAAAACATAAAACACCGCGTTGTTCCCCTGGGCCTGCTCGGTTTCGTTTTCGCTCACCGTAACCGTGAGCAGTCCTGCGGCGGCGTCCCTGTTCTTCGCCACCCTGAAGCCCTCGTCGTTAAGGCATTTCTCAAGCGCCTGAGTCACCCGGGTTTCGTAGTCATTGGCGCAGTCAATAAAGATGACCGCCTGCGCCCGGGCCTCATCTGTTTTGCCGGGCAGTTCCGAAAGCGCCGCCTGGATTTCGGCAAAACTTTCCGCCGCGTTCCTGGGGTGTAGGCGCTCGGCGAATTTCCGCACCGACGCCGCGTTCAGTTCGTAGTAGTTCCGCGCGCCGCTAAAAAGCGCGAATCGTTTTAACGGATCGGATTCCTGCACCGCCGTATCGTACAAATTCAGAAACACGCTGATTTCTTCTCTGACTTTGGGTTCATACATTTCCCACGCTTCGTCCCGTTCAATGTAGGCGATGGTCTCCCAGACGTTTTCTGCCTTGTTGAACCATGCTTTGGCGTAATGCAGGGCGAAGAGTTCCATCTGGGACTGGATGAACGTTGTGTCCGTGAGGGTTGTCTCTGTGGCTCTCCCGCTCGCGGCGACCGACGTTTCCCGCAACTCCGTATTGATTTGGGACGAAATATACCTGGCGATTGCCCGGGAACCGGCGATTTCAGCTTCTCCGGCGCTCGCACCCCTGCCTTTTTCCGCCAGAAATTTTTCTCGGGGGTACACCGCGCCCACGTCCAGGAACCACTCCGGCGGCGGGGCGTCCTGCTCCGGCCCTGGCACGGATGGCGCGGACGCGCAGGACGCGAGAAGGGCCGCGCAGAAAAGGGGCGCGAAAAGCGGCAGCGCGAAACCGAATGGGATGTTTTTATTCATCGTGAACCTCCTGTTAAAGAGCGTTGTGTTTTAGTCATCATCGTTTCCTGATTTTGGCCGCATGGCGTTTTCCATCACCATTGCGGTTCCGCTTGCGGAAAGCGGTTGCGGCGCGCCGGCCCCATCTTTCAGGCGTTTTATAAATTGCTCAAACCTGTCTCCCCCGGTTTTTGCAAGGGCGCGTAATTCTTCCGTGACCAGTTCTTCCGGTACGAGTGAAATGGTATCTTTGTTACGCGCTACCATCTCGCGCAGAAAATCAGGGGTGAGGAGTTTTTGCGGCAATTTGAGGTAGTGATTGGGATTGTACCAATAGGTCAATTCGTCCAGCCACTCCTCCGGGGTGATGGAGTCTTTCCAGGCCCGTACCTTTTCACGCAAGGGCGCGGGCGTAAAAGATTCCAGGGCGGCGTCGTCAATAAAAACCGCGGCGCGGCACACCGCTTCTGTCCGTAAGGGTTCGGGCATTTTCCCCAGATGTTCTGGGGTAGCGTCCTGTACGTCGGCAATGCACAGCTCTTCGCTCCGCAGCTCCTCAGGGGGCGGGTTGTTTTCCCAATCAATCCCCCCGGTCGCGGCAATCATAAGCCAATCGTCATAGTCCCGTTCCATTGTTTTCTTTTTCACAATTTCTCCAGCGGAACAATCCGCCCGTCGTAGTGGTAGCTATGCTCTTCGTCTTTGCCCATATCGACGATTTCAACAATGGATGCGCCGTCTGTACCGCTTTCGATTTTGGCGGTTTTGTGAAAGCGTTTTTCCAGCGCCGTTATCGCCATGTCCAATTCGCCTTCCAACTGCTCTGGCTCTTCGTGGAGGATATTGAACAGCACGAATTTCTTGAGCCAGTCCTTGTCCACATCTTCGTCGCCCCAGGTATATATTTTCTTATAGTAGTCCATGTTTGCTTCCCATTCGGCGGGGCTCATGGCGTCGATGCGCAGCCCTTCCAGGTTGTGCTCGTCCAGTGCGGCGACTAGTTCGGTGATTTCCCGGACCAGTGCCTCAAAATCAGCTTCTTCGTATTCCTTTGGCAGGGGGAAGTCATCGGCGTCTTCTTCTTCGTTCATCTCAATGCTCCTTGTATTGCTTCGGCTTCTGCCGCAATTTCTTCTTCCGTGGGTTCGCGGCCCAACTCTTTTTTCAGGCGGCTTTGGGCAAGACGCCTGCGGGCTTTGTCTTCAAGACTTGCGATGCGCTCCTCTGTGGCTTTGTACTGGGCCATGATTTCTTCCCTGGTCAGGGGGGCTTTTGTTTCAGGGGAAAAGTTGTTTCGCAGACTCAAGACCCGGAGCGCTTCCTCCGCCGCTGGGTGGGTGACGGTGACGCGCTTCCCGTCATATTCAAGCAGGGTATCTTCCCCGCAGACAGGGCAAACTACGGAAACACTGTCAGCCTCCCGTAGCAGATTAAAGGAGATTTTGTCCGTTACCTTGCCGCAGGAAGGGCAGTAGACCGAGCAGAGGCGGCCAGAGTTCCTGATTGTTTGTTCCGGTTTCATGGGCATAATATAAAATCGCCCTCCTTGACGTTCAAAATCTCGCCGTCTTCCCCGGCAAAACGCGCCTTGACGGGCTTTGTACTCCCTATATATAAAAAGACCTTCACCATAACGATTCGTACTCCGTGCAAAGCGGCTTCAGGATGCGGCCCATGGGGTCATCTTTGGGAAACAGGATGTCCTTGGGGATGGCCTGAAACGGCTTTTGCCAAAAATGCTCCGGGTCAAAACTGAATTTTGCGATGAGACGGACCGCGAAGTTGTGTTGCGTGGTTTTGGCGAAAATATCGTCCTGCGGGAAAGCGCCCGTCAGAAAACCTTCCTGATACAGGGGCCGGAGCGCGGTTTCGGGCATAACGCTGAGCAGGCGGATAAGCTGCAAGCCGCTGTTGAAAGAAAACGACATATTGAGAGTTGTTTCATCAAAACCCAGCACATAAAGCGCCGCGTGTTTCTGTTCCTGTTTTTTGCGGTTCTCCTTCCAACTGTGGGCCGCGATTGAACAGGCGGTGTGCAGCGAAGCGGTAACATCGAGCAGGGGCGTGGGCATAACATGGTAGTGCTGAAAAAGCGCCCAAGCCAGGACCTCATAATGTTTGAGGTACGATTTGTTGTACGAGGTATCCTCAAAGTCCAGTTTCAGCAAGGCTTTCTGCCCGTCTTTGAGGGCCTCAATCCGCTGTTGTTTTAACCGAGTATCGAGTTTCCGGCCTTTTTGCGGACGGAAGATTGAAGGCGCAATGTTTGTCCGGGGCTTCGCGCTGTTGGTCTGATAGTCCTCGTCCTGGCCCCGGTAGAGAAGGTAAAACCCCCTGTTTTTTTGCGCCAGCACGGCGATACAGCGGGCCATTTCCCTGTAGGACTCGACAAAGCGAGGAGCCGACAGGGCGACGCCTGATGCGTTCTGCGCTTCAGACAGCCTGTCCAGGCTCAGATGCGAATAGATGTTACCAATGATTTCCCTCATGGTTGTTCCTCCTTACTGTTCTAGCAGTGATTTGAGCCTGTAAAGAATTTTGTGTAAACGGCTATACTACAGTAAGGAGTAAGTATGGCCTTTTCAAAAGAACTTCTGGATGAAATCCTGAAGGACTACCACGGACCTGACGACTTTT
>JAISTZ010000196.1 GCA_031272345.1 Spirochaetaceae bacterium
CGGGGACGGGGGCGGCGGGAACAGCCTCGCCATCCTCGTGCCTGCCGGGAAAGGGCTTGCCAAAGACCAGGATTACCTCCCCACCCTTGTGCAGGGGGAACTGGTCAGCAACTTTTCAGCCTACTCCACCCTGGGCGTACTGGACAGGATGCAACTGGATGCGCAGTATTCCGAAATCTATTCCGGCTATTATGACGACGCCGCCAAGGGCGTGTACGATTTGGGCCATCTGCCGCCAACGACCTATATCATGGGCGGCGCCATCACCAGAACCGCGTCGGGGTACGCCCTGCAACTCCAGATCACCAGGACAGCGGACAAGATGACCGCGGCCTCGTATTCGGGAACCTGCACCTTCGCGGAACTGGACAACCTGACGGGCATCAAACGGGCGTCCCTGGAACTGCTCATCCAGATGGGGGTCCCCCTGAGTGACGCGCAGAAGGCGGAACTTGCCAGCGCCGCCAGCCGGAACAATGTGGAGGCCCAGATCGCCCTTGCCCAGGGGATTATGGCAACACAAAAGAGCCGGGGGCAGACGACCTTTGAAAGCCTTCAGTATATGTATCAGGCCCAGGCCCTTGACCCGGCTCTGGCGGAAGCGGCCGGCCGGCTCGCGTCTTTTGAAACCACGGCGCTGACCGTGCCGGAGCTTGCCCTGCCGGTACTGGAGGCGGCCAGCACCGGCAACATCGGCGAAGACGCCCGGAACGACGTCGCCCGGTACAGGGCGGAACGGGCCGGCATCATCGAACAACAGGAATTTTATCTTTCCCAGCGGACGACCCTGCTCGACCAGCAAAAAATTCTTCTTGCAAAACAGGCGGGACTCATCAAGCTGCTTGCAGAGGCGGACGATTTTTACGAGAAACACCCGCCCTTTGATATCTACTATGACCCCGGCCTTGAACAGGTTGGAACGACCGATGTGCGGCGCGAGACTGTCAGTATGCGGTTCAGGGTACAATCGGTTCCAAGAGGCGGCAGCTTTGACGCTATACAAAGTATTCTTCTCGGCCTTGAACAACTGCGAATCGGATTTAGGGACATAAACAACGCCCTTGACAAGACACAGGAAGAACTCGGCAAGGTGAATACGCTGGGGGCCGAAAAGTATGCGGTAAAGCCGGTCGCCGGGGTGCAGGCGGAGGACAAGACCGGGGGAAACACCTGGGCGCTCCCCAAGTGGACCGGCGGCAAGGGCCGGCGCTTTGCGATAAGCGCCGTCCTCCGCAACGAAAACGGCAAAACCATCGGCAGCACGAAGGCAACGCTTTTCAATCCCCTTATCGAAAACCATGTTTTTTCCCCTGACATTGCAACCGCGGCTCCGGTTTTTGCGGACGTGAATGTCAATGACATCACCGACACCCTGACCATTGTCATTACCAACGTGAACGGCATGAGCGCGGAGGCGGCGGGAAGGAACGGCTATATCAGCATCGCCGCCTCCACGGCGCTGGACACGTTCCACAGCCCCTACGCCGCGCAAAGCGGCCCGGGGGATGATTTGCTCGACGATGATGGCTTTGACCGGGCGGGCATCCACCAGGCAACGGGAACCCCCTATGGTCCTGACGGATATAACATCAAAGGCAAAGACAAAGACGGCTATGGCCGTGACGGGCTGAACTGGTATGGACTCACACGGGAAGAGAACAAATGGGGGTTTCAGATCGAGCCTGTTTTGTTAGGATGGGGGAATTTTTATGAAACAGGCAGTATGATGGGGCAACGTATTGAATTGTGTGGGATTTATCTTTCCACTTCCTCCGATAGTGCCATCGTCTTGGTACCCCTTGTTGCTCCCATAGTGGGTCCCGTTTCGGTACAGGGCGGCGTGGGAGGTGAGAGGGTTGCCATTGTCGCAGGCATCTCAATCAATGTGCTGCCGCGTATGTTGTTTATGTCCATAGGAGGCGGAGCGCGTTTACTTTATGAAGAATACTACAACGAAAACTCACATAGTAAGTATACTCGTAGTAAGGATACTCAAGGAATTCTCGAACTAGGTCTAAAATTTTATCCTTTACCATGGCTATGGAGCTATAGCCGATGGCTCTATGTACTGGGCACGTATCGTCTTGTCGGTTTTGAGGAACATGCTTTTACGGTTGGAGCGGGGTTTGCTTGGAGGTTTAAGTCTTGGAATGATGTAGCAGCTGACTGGTAGTGGAAAAAATTGTTGAAAGAATAAAATTTAAAACTTTTCGAGAATTTTGGGATAAAGTGTCCCCACTGGGAGAAATGAGCCACTGTCTTTCTGGATTCATTTATAGGGGTGAAGAATCAAATGAATTCGAACTACTCCCAAGAACATTACGGAATAAGCAAGAAGGTATTTATGAACAGAAGAAGGTTGCAGAGGAAATAGATATGTTATGGAACTTTTGCTATGAGGCAAATTCTCAAGGGCTACATATACCCGATACAAGGTTAATTAAAGATCCAAGGCCTCTTCTTAAAATGGAGGGCAAAAAAATATTCTGGTTATCAGATAAGTTTGAAGAAATATCTGCTTTAGCACAACATTACGGTATTCCAACGAGATTATTGGATTGGACGAGTGATTTATTTACCGCATTTTATTTTGCATCCATAGGAGCAATAAAGCTGATGAAAAAAAGTATTGATGATCCAAAATTATCATTCTTGGACAAGTATTTTGTAATATATGCACTTAATTACCGGCTTATAGACCAAAGAATCAGGAATGATTGGGATAGATTTACCTCAACGCCTGAACCGATGCCAATAAAATTTATTGTCCCATCGTATTCTTCCAATCAGAATATTGTGGCACAAAGCGGTATTCTTTCCTATTCTGAAATTTCTTTTGATCATGGCGGTGAAACAAAAGTTGACTATACTCCTCTTGATATAAAACTTCAAAATATTGTAGATAACAACAAGGGTTTTTATCGTTTACCAGATAGTGAAATACTATTGTTCAAATTTGAACTTCCTATAAAAGAGGCGCTCAATATGTTTGATTTTATATCGTATTTCAATTATTCCTATGCACATCTGTTTCCAGGTTATGCCGGAATAGTAAAAGCAATGGACGAACGATCCCTTGTAAATTTCGTTAATAAATGGTGTAAAGAAAATCTCTAAAGATTGCAGGTAAGCTTTAGCGCGAGATTTTGCGGTGGAACAAAGCAGTGCATCCTCCGTTGTCGCCTTCATTTGGCAGCCGCTCCTGCCGGCCGCGGCAATCGACAGTTGCCGGACGGCGCCATCGTGCTTCTTGCAGCCGCGAGTCCGTCTGTGTCGTCCGTGCAGTCCGTGATTTTTCCCGTGGGCGAATCCTTGCAAAGGGATGCGGCGGGTCGGCTCCGTAAGGGCGTTAGGAATTGAAAACGTTAGTTCCTAAAGCTATGTATGGGCGGCGGGATCTGCCCCCCCCGGCTGATGAAGGCCGCGCAGGAACAGGGGTTCACGGCGATGACCGGGGCCCGTCCCAAAAGCCCGCCGAATTCCACCCAGTCCCCGGCTTTTTTGCCCGGCGCGGGAATCAGGCGTACCGCGGTGGTCTTGTTGTTCATCATGCCGATGGCCATTTCGTCGGCGATGATGCCGCTGATGGTTGACGGGGGCGTGTCCCCGGGGATGGCGATCATGTCCAGGCCCACGGAACACACGCAGGTCATGGCCTCCAGCTTCTCCAGGTTGATTGACCCCCTGGCGACCGCCTCGATCATGCCCTCGTCCTCGGACACCGGGATGAAGGCCCCGGAGAGACCGCCGATCCGCGTGCTCGCCATGACCCCGCCCTTTTTTACCATGTCCGTAAGGAGCGCCAGGGCCGCGGTCGACCCCGGAGCGCCCGCCGCCTCAAGGCCCAGCTCCTCAAGGATCCGCGCCACCGAATCCCCCACCGACGGAGTCGGCGCAAGGGACAGGTCCAGGATGCCGAAGTCAACCCCCAGACGCTTTGCCGCTTCCGTGCCCACGAGCTGGCCCATGCGGGTTATCTTGAAGGCGGCTTTTTTTATGCCGTCGGCGATTTCCCCCAGGGGGGCGCCCTTGTAGCGCTCGCACACGGCCTTGATGACCCCCGGCCCGGACACGCCCACCGACAGGGCGGCCTCCCCTTCGCCGGGGCCGTGGAAGGCCCCAGCCATGAAGGGGTTGTCCTCCGGGGCGTTGCAGAACACCACCAGTTTGGCGCAGGCGATGCCGTCCCTGTCCCCGGTGAGGCCCGCGGCCCGGCATATCAGGCGGCCCATCTCCGCCACCGCGTCCATGTTGATGCCCGACTTGCTGGTGCCCAGGTTGACCGACGCGCACACCCGCTCCGTGCCGGCGAGGGCCTCCGGGATTGACTCCATGAGGGCCTTGTCCCCGGCGGTGGCGCCCTTGTGCACCAGGGCGGAGAACCCGCCGATGAAGTCAACCCCCAGTTGCGCCGCGAGGGAATCCAGAGTCCGCGCCCAGGGCACGAAGTCCCTGGCCCCGGAGGCGGATGCCACCAGGGCGATCGGCGTTACGGCGATCCGCTTGTTGATGATGGGGATGCCGAATTCGTCCTCGATTTCCCTGCCCACGGGCACCAGACGCTCCGCAAAGCGCAGCGCCTTCTCCCGCACCCGCTCCAGGCTGGCGTCCACACCGGGGCCCGCGCAGTCCAGGAGGGAAATCCCCAAGGTGATGGCCCGGATGTCCAGCTTGTACCGCATGAACATGTCCAGGGTTTCTTTGATTTCCAGGGGCGAAAAAAGCATGACTATCCCAACAGCGAAAGGAGGGTCTCCGCGAGTTTTTGCCCCGTGAGGCCGTAGAATTCCTGCAGGTAGTCCTGGGGGCCCACGGAGCCGAATGTGTCGCAGACCCCGTGTTTCTTGAATTTGACGGGAATCCCGCTTTCGAGCACACAGGCCGCAACCGCGTCCCCAAGGCCGCCGATCACGTTGTGGTTCTCGCTGGTGACGATGACCCCGGTTTCTTTGGCGCATGTTTTTACGAGCTCCCCGTCCAGGGGCTTTACGGTGAACATGTCCACCACCCGCACGTCGATCCCCCTGTCCTTGAGGATTCCCGCGGCCTTGAGAGCCTCTGTGGTCATAAGCCCGCAGGCGATTATCGTGGCGTCCCTGCCCTCCCGCACAACCTGACCCTTGCCCACTTCGAAGCGGTGGTCCGGGCTGTACACGGCGGGGTAGTTCTTCCGGGAAAAGCGCACGTAGGTGACGCCCCTGCGGTCCTTTATGAGGCGGAGCACGGCCTCGAACTGGGCCGCGTCAGCTACGTCGATCACCGTGCTTTCCGGGATGGCGCGCATGAGGGCCATGTCCTCGAAGGGCATGTGGGTGCCCCCGTTGAACGCCGCGGTGACTCCCGGGTCCGACCCCAGGATGCGCACCGGGTTCCCCCCGTAGGCCGCAGAGATGAACACCTGGTCAAAACACCGGCGGGACGCGAAGGGCCCGAAGGTGTGCATGTAGGGCTTCTTGCCCGCGGAGGAAAGCCCGGCGGCAATGCCCGCCATGTCCGCCTCGGCGATGCCGCAGTTTATCACCTGGCTGGGATTCTTTTTCCAGAGCTTGTAGGTGCCGCTTGAGTTCATCAGGTCCGCGTCGAGGTAGATCACGTCCCGGTCCTGGGCGCAGAGGTCTTCGATCACCCTGCCGAGGACGTTCTTGTGGGGTTCCTTGTCCATTGAGCCGTTGTATACAATCATTTTGCGCCTCCTTTTTCGAGCGCGGCAATCCGCTCTTTAACATACGCGATTGATTTTTCCAGGATTTCTCCTTCAAACTGGATGTGGTGGTTGAGTTCGATATTCTCTATCAGGGGGACTCCCTGGCCCTTGGTGGTGTTGAGGACGATGCAGGTGGGCTTCTCCTTTTCCGCAACGGCCTTCTCGATTGCCGAAGCGATTTCGTCGATCCTGCGGCCGTCAACGCTGAGGGCGTTCCAGCCGAAGGCGCGGGCCTTGGCTGCGATGTCCAGGGGGTCGATGACCTCCGTGAGGAGGCCGTCGAGCTGCTTTTTGTTGAAGTCCACAAACCAGGTGAGGTTCGAGAGCTTCCTGGCCGGGGCGAACTGGGCGCCCTCCCAGCACTGGCCCTCGTTCAATTCGCCGTCCCCGGTGAAGAGGTAGGTGCGGCTTTTTTGGCCGTTGATCTTTTGCGCCAGGGCAAGGCCGATTGCCGTGGAAAACCCCTGGCCCAGGGAGCCCGTGGTCATGTCGACCCCCGGGGTGAGTTTTGCATCGCAGTGACTCGGCAGATGGGTGCCGGGCTGGTTCAGGGTCTTGAGCCAGTCCAGGGGGAAGTATCCCTTGAGGGCCAGGGTTGCGTAGAGTCCGGGCCCGGCGTGGCCCTTGGACATGACCAGTTTATCCCTGTCTTTCCAGGAGGGATTTTTGGGGTCGATATTCATGACGCCGCTGTAGAGCACGGCCAGGGCGTCCACCACGCTCAGGGCGCCCCCCAGGTGCCCAAACCCCCTGGAACCCACGCACACGAGCGTCTCGAGCCGAATTTTTTCCGCAAACAATTGTTTTGCAAGCAGTTCTTGAGAAGTCATTGCTCCGTTCCTCCGTAATGTTTTCTTGAGACAGGATGAAAACCATTGAGTTTTCATCCTGTCCCTAGTATACAGCGGAACGGGCGGGGCAGGTCAAGGGGAGGTTACAACGGAAGCTGGTATCCGAGGCTTCCGGCGATGAGGGACATGTTGAAACCATTGGAATCCCACGCGCCGGGGACGTACCACTCGTGCTTTATAAAGGACGGCCCCCCGTGGACGGTTAACACCACATACCCCCTTCCCGTCTTTACCCCGCCGAGAAGCTCGAACTCCGCGCCGAGGTCAAAGAAAGCGGTTCCCCCGATGGTTTTGACATCGTCTGAGGGCGTTATCACCCCCAGACGCAGACCCCCGCCGATTCCGAAGAGGAACATGCCGGGGCGCCAATTCACCCGCAGGAGCACCGGGACGCTAAAAAAGTTGCCCATGCTCGCCGGACTGTATCCGGTATCCGCGCTTTTTAAACCGAAGAGCGCGTAGTAATCAAACCCTGTCTGAAGGGATAAATTCTTGTTCACCGAATAGAGAACGGACAGGCCCCCCTGGGCGAGCGCCGCCGCGAGTGTTGTTTCTTCACCCTTGGAGGTTGTGGCGGGGAACATCTGTATGCCGCCGCCGCCGTGGGCTCCCAAAGTAATTCTCCTCCCGCCCGCGGCAGCTTCCGTATATTGTTCCCATTCCACGTCTGTAAAGGATTCTACACGGGAATCGCTCAAAAAATCGTCTGTCACGCTTAATACGACTGTCCCTGTCCTGACCGAGATGAGCCTGCACCTGATGCGCCATATATTGATGATGTGCTCGAGGGAACCTATGAAGAAATAGTCGGCATATAACATTTCCCCCATTTGCCTGGCCGCTTCAAAGGGCAAGTCCCTTGCCGGAGTGTATCCCAACGAACTTCTGACCCATGCAAGCTCGTCTTTGTCGACAATCTGGAATCTCTCCGAGAGAACCAGCCTGTGCATAAGCTCTTCCATGATATACATGCTCAATCTCGGATACCGGGACTCGATATTGAGAATCGCGACTTTTGCGTTTTCGACTCTGGTGGAAAGAATATCGTTTGTGACATTTTCCAGCCAATAATCCAAAGTTTTGGTTTGGGCAAAACACAAGGAAGTGATGGCAAACATGATTCCGGCAGCAAAATACCGGCGAAGTTTTCCTTTAGGCATAACTTCCTCCTTATTTTTTAGATAATTACATTCTAGCATAGATTTTTCATATTGTCAAATTTTTTTTTACGTTTTTTTACGAAAAAAACACGCCAGGCTCTCCACGTGGCTGGTCTGGGGGTAAAAATCGTACAAGCAAAGAGATGTCAGGGTGTAGCCCCCTGCGGCAAGACCGGCCGCATCCCGGGCAAGGGTGACGGGGTCACAGGACACATAGCGGATCTCCGGGGTCCCGGATGCGGCAAGCCAGGAGAGGGTCTCCTTTTCCAGACCCGCCCGCGGAGGGTCCGCCACAACCGCGCCGAACCCCAGGGCGGCGTCCCGGGTTTGGGCCCAGGTTTTTGCCCGCAGGGGATAGAACCGGGCGTTTCTGTCCGCCAGATTCAGCCGGGCGGCTTCCAGGACAGCAGCATTTTCTTCCACCACGGCAAATTCCTCAAAGTGACCGCCGAGTTCCAGGGAAAAGACCCCGCACCCGCCGTACATGTCCAGGAGGCGCGTCCGGGGCGGGCCGCAGGCGAAACTTGCCCGCAAGCCGCAAACCAGGCGCTCCAGGCCGCTGATGTTCGACTGGAAGAAGCCCCTGGGGTCAAAGTACACGGGCGTCCCCAGGACACGGGCATGGAGCCCCGCTCCCGGAAGGACGGGGCCGGAATACGCCTCCGGAGCGAACACCCGTGCATCCGCCCCCTCCGCAAGGGCAAGGACTTCCGCGCCGTCCCCGTTGTAACAGGCGGTCACCGTGAACCGGGAGCGCCCCTGCGCCCGCGCCCCCGCTGCGGCAAGGGCGTCCGTGACGGCCCCCGTGGAGAGGGCCCGCCGCAGGGCCGGGACAGCCGCCGGGCAGTCCTTCAGGGGGACGATTCCGGCGCTCCCCCGGGCCATGAAGCCCGCTTCCCCGTGTTCTCCCCCGTGCACCTGAATCCGGGAGCGGTATTCCCAGGGGGGGCCCTCCACGGCGGTAATCTCCGGGAGGGTCATCCTGCCGGAGCCGGGGTCTCCGGAGAACCCCGCCCGGAAAAAGGCCTCCCGGAGAATCGCCCTTTTTAGTTCAACCTGGCAGGGGTAGTCCGCGATTTGCAGGTTGCACCCCCCGCAGATCCCGTAGAGGGGGCACCGGGGCTCCGTCCGATGGGGGGAGGGCTCCAGCACCCGGAGGACCCGGGCCCTGGCGTAGTCCCGTTTTTCCTGGGTCACTTCGGCGTCCACCGTCTCCCCCGGAAGAGCCCCGGAGAGGAACAGGATTTTTCCGTCAATCCGGGCCAGGCAGTCCCCGCCGGGGATGATTTTTTCCGCGCGCAGAATCATTGCCGAAAGTATAGCCCCCGGGGGCGGTTTGTGGTATAGTTGACCAATGAAAATTTTGACCCTGGGGGACAGCCTGCTCCGGCAAAAGGCGCTTCCTGTCGAAAAAGTTGACGACACCATCCGGGCGCTGGTTGCGGACATGTTCGCCGCCATGGAAGCAAAAAACGGCGTGGGCCTTGCGGCGCCCCAGGTGGGAAAGCTGCTCCGGCTCTTCATCGCCGCCGCGGACGACGGAGTCCGGCGGGTCTTCATCAACCCCCACATCACCGCCATGTCCGAGGAGACGGCCGAGCGGGAAGAGGGCTGCCTGAGCATTCCCGGCATTTACGAGAACATCACCCGGCCCAGGGCGGTTACCGTGCAGGCCATGGACGAGCGGGGCGCCCGGTTCGTCCTTGAGGCGGACGGAATGCTCGCCCGGATAATCCTGCACGAGAACGATCACCTGGACGGGCTCCTCTTCCTGGACCGGACCGGGGAGGACGCCCGGAACGCAGCCATCGCCCGGTTCAAACGGCGGGAGGAACGCCGGGCAGAGAAGGCGGCCCAGAAAAAAGCCAGGGCCGAGCGGATCGCCGCAAAACTGGCGGCGCGGAAAAGCCGGGTCTCCGCCTGAGGCCGCCTGAGGCCGGATTGACAAAATCCCGCAGCCGGTTTATTGTTGAACATGGCATTCTTTTTTGACGAACCCTCCCATACCTTTGGGGAATATCTGTTGATTCCGGGCTACACCTCCCCCGAATGTATCCCCTCCAGGGTTACCCTGCGGACTCCCCTCCTGCGGTTTCCCCGGGGTGAAGAAAGCCCCCTCTCCCTGAACATCCCCCTGGTGTCGGCGATCATGCAGTCGGTCTCCAACGACACCCTGGCGATCGCCCTGGCCCAGGAGGGGGGGGTGTCCTTCATCTTCGGGTCCCAGAGCATCCCGAGCCAGGCGGAGATGGTGCGCCGGGTCAAGTCCCACAAGGCGGGATTTGTCACCTCGGACTCGAACATCAGGCCGGACCAAACCCTCTCGGAGGCGGCCGCCCTCAAGGAAAAAACCGGCCACTCCACCGTGGCGGTCACCGAGGACGGCACGCCCCAGGGGAAGCTCCTCGGAATCATCACCAGCAGGGACTTCCGAATCGGCCACGAAAGCGCGAGCGCCCCGGTGCGGGACTACATGACCCCCTTCAGCAAGCTCGTCTTCGGCAGGGACGGCATCTCCCTTACCGAGGCCAACGACCTCATCTGGGAACACAAGCTCAACTCCCTGCCGGTCGTCCGGGAGGACGGAACCCTGGCGTCCATGGTCTTCCGCAAGGACTACGCCTCCCACCAGGAGCACCCCCTGGAGCTCCTCGACGGGGCCCACCGGTACATCGCCGGGGCGGGAATCAACACCAGGGACTACATGGAGCGGGCCCCGGCCCTGCTCGCAGCCGGCGCGGACGTGCTCTGCCTGGATTCCTCCGAGGGATTCAACGAGTGGCAGAAGAAGGCCATCGCGGACATCCGGGGGGCCTTCGGCAGGGACGTAAAACTCGGGGCCGGAAACGTGGTGGATAAAGAGGGCTTCCTCTTCCTGGCCGAAGCCGGGGCGGACTTCGTCAAGGTGGGAATCGGCGGGGGGTCGATCTGCATCACCAGGGAACAGAAGGGCATAGGCCGGGGCCAGGCCACCGCGGTAATCGAAGTCGCCAGAGCCAGGGACGACTACTTCAAGAAGACCGGCGTGTACGTGCCGATTTGCTCGGACGGGGGAATCGTCCTGGACTACCACATCACATTGGCCCTTGCCATGGGGGCGGACTTCGTCATGCTCGGCAGGTACTTCGCCCGGTTCGACGAAAGCCCGGGGAACAAGCTCTTCCTGAACGGCAACTACGTCAAGGAATACTGGGGGGAAGGCTCCAACCGGGCCCGGAACTGGCAGCGCTACGACCTGGGGGGCGAGAAGGGCCTTCAGTTTGAAGAGGGGGTTGACTCCTACGTACCCTATGCGGGAAGCCTCAGGGACAACGTGGCCCTCACGGTGAGCAAGGTTCAACACGCCATGTGCAACTGCGGGGCCCTCTCCATCCGGGAATTGCAGCGCAACGCCAAGTTGACCCTCATCTCCCAGGCGTCCATCACCGAGGGCTCCTTCCACGACGTGACGGTCAAGAACACCTCCGGGCGCATGAAGTGACCCCGTCCCTCCCCGGCGCTCCCAGGGACGAGGGGCGGCTCATCGCGCTCCTGGGGGCCCTGTGTTTGCTGCTTTCGGCCTGGGAAAACGCGATTCCAAAGCCCGTGCCCTTTTTGCGGCTGGGCCTGGCGAATGTGCCGGTCATGCTGGGGCTCTCAAAACTGCGGCTGCGGAATTTCCTGCTCCTCATCCTCCTCAAGGTGACGGCCCAAGGGTTTGTCTCGGGCGCACTCTTCTCGTACATCTTCGCCTTTTCCGTTGCGGGCACACTGTGCTCCGCCCTGGTGATGCGCCTTCTCTTTGCGGTGTTCGTGCACAACAGACCCTCCCCCCTGGTGAGCTACACGGGCCTCAGCGCGGCGGGTTCCCTGGCGAATAACGGGGCCCAACTGATCCTTGCCCGGCACATGCTCTTCGGGGAGGGGACCCGGTACATCGCGCCATTGCTGTTGTTTTCCGGGCTGATTACGGGGGTGATCCTGGGGATCTTCACCCAGATCTTCACCGAGCGGTCCCGGTGGTTCACGTCCCTGCCGTAGGCCCCTTGCCAAAATTCCGCCCTTCTGTTAGGATGGTACATCGGGAGGGCACAATGGCGAACAAGAATCTGTCCAGCGCGAAGCGGGCAAAAAACGACGAGTTTTACACCCAGTATGAGGACATCAATAGAGAGGTACAGGCGTACCTTGAGTACGACCCCGATGTATTCCGGGGAAAGACGGTCTACTGCAACTGCGACGACCCATACACCAGCAACTTCTTCAAGTTTTTCGCGTTGCATTTTAATGATTTTGGCCTGAAACGGCTCATCGCCGCCTCCTACGACCCCAGCCCCATCGCCGGCACGCAGTTGCCCTTTGAAGAGATTGCCGGTATGCAGGGCAGCGACAAGAAGGCCTATGTTTTTGACGCGACTGAAATGCCCAGTTTGAACAAGGGCGGCACCGTAGATTTGGACGATACGAAACGGTTGATGCAAACCGTGAAAGAAGTAGTGCGTCCCCTTCAAGGTAACGGCGATTTCCGTTCAGTCGAATGTATCGAACTTCTGAAGCAGTCGGACATCGTAGTGACCAATCCGCCGTTTAGTCTTTTCCGCGAATACATTTCGCAACTGGTGGAATACGGAAAGCAGTTTCTCATCATCGGAAACATGAACGCCATCACCTACAAGGAGGTGTTTCCGCTCATCAAGAAGAACAAGGTGTGGCTGGGGGTTGATTCCGGTGCAAAAAATTATATTGTTCCGCCGGGGCTTGAAACGGAACGCGGGAATATCGCGAAAGCGGCTGATGGGACCTGCTTTGCAAAAATGGGGAATACCTGCTGGTTCACCAACCTTGAGCACGGACGTCGGCACCAGCCGCTTTCCCTGATGACGGTGGCGGACAATCTGAAATATTCCCGACATAAGGAGATCCGGGGCAAGGCGGCCTACGACAAATACGATAACTATGACGCGATAGAAGTCCCCTATACCGACGCCATCCCCAGCGATTACGATGGAGTAATGGGCGTACCCATCAGTTTCCTCGAAAAATACTGCCCGGAGCAGTTTGAGATAGTAGGTACAAGTGATAATGGAATCATCGATGATACCTATAAAACAACACAGGGATTGACTCAAAAATTCGTTGATGATTATTACCGGGCCGGCGGGAAAGGCGCATATCAACAGGGCAATCCTACAGCAGGATTATATGTTAATGGAATTGCGACGATGATATACAAAAGAATATTCATCCGGTATAAGAAAGGAGAGAAGGCATAACCATGAAAACGGAACTGAAAAAATATACCGTGCGGGAAATGTGCACGGGTTTTGTCTACAACGAACTGGAAGGCAAGGGACTTTTCGGACTGTCCGGCCGACTTACCATTCAGCCGGAATATCAGCGCAACTACATCTACGCAGACGGCAAGCGAGATGTGGCCGTGATACAATCCCTGCTCAAGGGCTATCCCATTGGGCTTATCTATTTCAACAAGGTTGACGGGGACCGGCTGGAGGTGCTGGACGGACAGCAGCGCATCACGAGCATTGGGCGTTTCGTTACTGGCCGGTTTTTCATCACAGACGAAAACGGCAAGACGCGAAAGATCGATAGTCTGCCCGTTGACAAGCAGAAAAAGATTTGGGATTCGGAACTCCTCGTCTATGAGTGCACAGGAGAAGAAAGCGAAATCAAGGAGTGGTTCAAAACCATCAACATCGCGGGTATTCCTCTCAACGAGCAGGAACTCCTCAACGCAGTGTATTCCGGGGAGTTTGTCACACTTGCCCGGGCGGAGTTTTCCAACACACTCAATGCCAACAATCAGAAGCGCGGTTTCTATATCAGAGGAAGTGCGAACCGGCAAGACTTTCTGCGCACGGCCCTTGAATGGGTTGCGGCATCAAAGGGCGAAACAATCGAGGCGTACATGAGCGCCCACCGGCACGACGATAACATCACCGGTCTCAAGGCGTATTTCACCAGCGTGATTGAATGGGCTGCATCCGTGTTCATTGATCTTGAAAAGGAGATGTGCGGCCTTGAATGGGGCCGCCTCTACGAAACCTATCACGCGCAGGCCTACAACCCGGCGAAGGTGCACGAGCAGGTGCAGGCCCTCTACGCAGATCCCTACGTGCAGAAACGGAGCGGGATTTTCGAGTATATCCTGGGCGGCTCTGTCGATAAGAAACTGCTCGATGTGCGGGTGTTCGACGAGGCCACGAAGCGCACGGTCTACGCGAAGCAGACGGCGGAAGCGAAGGCGGCGGGTGTGTCAAACTGCCCGCTCTGCGCCCTGGGCGCGGACGCGAACAAGGCGCGAATCTGGGCGCAGAGCGAAATGGACGCCGACCACGTTTCGGCCTGGAGCAAAGGCGGCGCGACCTCGGCGGAGAACTGCCAGATGCTCTGCGTCACTCACAACAGGGCAAAGGGGAACCGGTGAAAGCTGACAGCCGCTGTTTTGACTGCGCAAACTTTTGTTTTGATCCGCATCATCAACCGCCGTGGTATTGCAAAGGTGAATGGGTCTCTTTCCCGAATTGCGATGGTTTCGTCAGCTCCGGCGTGATGACAGCCTATTGGGAAAGTGTGCCGGAACCGCCGGTATCGCCGTCCTCAATGGAATAGAGAATGCCGCTTGCGTTAAAGAGCAGACAGGTTTCGGACATCCATACAGCCCGGCCGCCCGCGTCCGGCCCGCCCTCGACGGGGTACTGGGCGGTGATTTGAAACGGTGTGTTATACAGGTCCATTTCCATGAGTTCATCGAAGGTCATGCCGAGGTAGTAGGGGCGATTTTCAGTGACGGCCGAGGTCAGGGCAGCGTCTGCGTCAACCTCATGCACGAAATCTCCCGGCGCTATGGGCGCGGCACAGAGGCCCGCCAAAAGCGCAAGGAACAAAAAGGCAGAGGACTTGTAACGGATCTCGATGTCCATGTCTCCACTTTACCGCACCCCGGCGTAAAAATCAAGCTCTCTTACTCCACCCGCTCAATCCCCGTCTGCTCGTAGGCGCTGTGGTGATGAGCCGCAGACGGCCCGGCAACGCCTGACCGCCCGTGCTCCCGCGCCTTACGCCGTAGCGGCTATCTTCTCCCTGACCATGCCGCTAATAACCTCCGTGGGTGTCTTCCGCGAAGCGAGCGCCATGGTCAGGATATAGTTTTCAGAGATACGGTCAAGGGACACCATGCGGAAGCCCGCCCTGGTGGTAACGCCGCCCTTGCTGGGGTCGATTTTGGGAAGATGGGTCGTGTAATACTCGTCCAGGGCTTTCGCTTCTTCTTCGGTCATGTCGTTCATGTCAGCCATAGGTTTCTCCTTGTTCCAGTAATTCAAGCAGCGGATCCCGGCATTTCATTGCGTGGAATACGTTCACCCGGTTTTCACCGATATCGTTATACATCACCTCGATCAGGATTCCGTGGGTGTTAAACCCGGTGAGCACATACCGGTTGGTAAAAGGCTCCATCAGGCAGTCATGTATGGCCGTATTGAACGCCCATTCAATGTCAGCCTCGGTAACACCATGATCGAAAGCGGACGATTTATAACGAATCTCAATGTCCATGTCTCCACTTTACCACACCCCAGGGCAGAAAACAAGTCCCCCATTCCCGCGCTCCCTTTACTCCGCCGCCGTGGCTGGCTGTGCTGTTTGCCCGACACCGCGCCCCGTCTTTTAGTGGACAACCGATGCCATGGCTTGCCTAAGGATGGTATTCGCCTTTTCCTCGTAATTGGTATCGGTCTGCCGCAGCCACGCGAAAATATCCTGGTCCAGCCGGATAAACTCTGGATACCGCGGGTGAAACTTGCGCAATTGCTCCGCTGTCTGCGGCGGGCAGTCCGCATAATTCCGGGTCTTAAACTTTAGCAATTCCGCTATCCGTTCCTCTGTCATATTACCTCCTGGTAAGGTTCTGGTAGTTCTCGTCATACCGCGCCCGCTCAGCCGTTTCCGCAAGGCGAGCCGATATGATTCTAATTCGTTCCCTCTCGGTGAACGAGATATAAAAGTAAATTCGCCTGTCAAACGAAGCGATACCTTTCCAGCGTTCCTCGTCCGCCGAGGAATGTTCCTCGTCGTATGTTTCGAGGAAGAACGGGTCTTCAAAAGCGTCAAGGATTTCCTCAAAGGCAAACCCGTGGTCTTTCTCGTTCTCCCTGTTTTTCTCGCTGTCCCACTCAAAGCGCCCGTCACCACTGATAATGGTTACGCCCATATTTCCACTTTACCGCACCCCGGCGTAAAAATCAAGCTCTCTTACTCCACCAGCTCAATCCCCGTCCCGCATATTGACCTCTTGACAATCTGGTAAAAGTAGAATAGCCTTATCATTATGAAAACCATAGCCGTTGGTGAACTGAAAACGCATTTTCCCGCCATTCTTGACGAAGTACGGACCGGAGGGCGGGTCAGCATTTCGTACGGGCGCTCAAAAAAACCGGTTGCGATGATTGTGCCTTACGAGGAGCCCAAGCCGCCGAAGCGCAAACTCGGCATCCTGGACGGCAAGGCGAAGATCGTCTTCAAGAAGGACTGGGCGATGACAAGCGAAGAGTTGCTGGCGTCACAATGAATTTATTGATAGATACCCACACATTACTGTGGGCTATAGGCGCAAGCAAAAAGTTATCAAAGAAAGCTCACGCGGCCTTGTGTGACGGCGGCAACAGCGTATTTGTAAGCGCGGTTTCGTTTTGGGAAACAGCGTTGAATACAGTCTGGGGAAATTAGAACTTGAGAACTTTAATATCAGCGATATTCCGTCGTACTGCGAACAGATGAATTTTACCCTTGTTTCGCTTGACGCGCTTGACGCCCTGGCAAGTTACCGTCTACCTCATAAAAAAGAACACAAGTCCCCGCATCCTTGCAACACCCCCCATATCGCGCTTATACTGAGCCATGCCCGCACAGTACGGCCTCACCCCCTGGGGCGCGTGGTTCATCGAGGCCCTGGAAGCCTATCACCTGGACGAGCGCCTTGACCGGGGGCGGAGTTACGCGAACACCGGCAAAGTGCTCTCCCTGGAAATCGGCGACTGCCGGGCCGCAGCCGGTGTAAAGGGCAGGTCCTTCCCCTAATACCGGGTAGAAAT
>JAISTZ010000187.1 GCA_031272345.1 Spirochaetaceae bacterium
AGAATCCCAGGAATCGTCAGAATCCTCAAAGCCGGAAAACCCGAAATCGTCCCCGAAGCCCTCCGAGTCCCCGAACCCGAAATCATCCCCGAACCCGAAATCGCCCGCCCCCGCCGGAACGTCCGCCCGCGCCGTCCGCCGGACCCCCTCCGGGGGCTCGTCGACATTGAACACCTGATTCATCCGCTTGATCACGTCCGTAAAACCCGCCACCTTGCCCACCTGGGGAATCCGCTCGGTGAGGTAGGCGGCGAAATCGTCCACAGCCGCGAGGGTCCGCGGGTGGAGCAGCTCCTCCGTGGAGTCCGCCTCCACCAGCAGGGTCAGCTCCTTGGAGCCGCCGAAGTGGGTGCGGATGAAGGAGTCCGACCGGCTGATGTCGGTCTTGCCCCGGAAGAAGTCGATGGTGCTGTTGTCAACCACGAGCTTTGAAAGCCCGAAGACGGAAATCACCACCACGGCGGAGGTGACCGCCAGCACGGGGACCCGCTTCCGCGCAAGGGCCAGGAAGGTTCCGGCGATGACCCGGTTGAGAATTCCCGTGTCCTCCTTGGGGGGGGACTTCTCCTTGAGGATCTTGGGCCCCCGGATAAGAAGCAGCGCCGGAATCAGGGTGACCGCCACGGCGAAGGAAATCAGCACCCCCGCGCTGGCGAATGCGCCGAACTCCCGCATGGGCACGATGGAGGTGAAACAGAAGGATATGAACCCCGCAAAGGTGGTGAGGGCCGCCAGGAACACCGGCTTGAGGAGCTTCGCCATGAGCCCAAGCACCAGGTCCCGGTGTTCCTCCCTGGAGAGGACCCGGTTCCGGGTATCCTCGGCGTAGTGGGTGACCACGTGGATGCCGTAGGCGCTCCCCACGGCTACCAGGATGATGGGCAGAATCGTGGAGAGGAGGGAGAGCTCGATGCCCAAAAAGGGCATGGCCCCGATGGTCCAGTCCACGGCCACCAGCGCCGTAATCAGGGGCAGTATGACGAAGGTGAACCTGCGGAAGGAGAAGAAGAGCACCACAAGCACCACAAGCACCACCAGGGGCACCAGGAAGGCGATGTCCGACAGGGCGGCCTCGTTGATGGCGGCGCTGATCACGGGCATCCCCGTAACGTAGACCCGGGCGTAGCCCGCGAACATCTCCCGGGCGATCTCCCGGATCTTGTCCATGCTGGCGATCACCTCAGGCTTGCCGGAGTCGTCGGCGAGCACGTCCAGGGTGACGACCACCTGGGTCGCCTGGAAGTCGTCCGACACGAGGGCCCCCTGGTAGAGGGGCCAGGAGGCGATCCGCCCCTTGAGCCGGGCGATTTCCTCCGGGGAGCCGGAAAAGCCCTCGGGCACAAGGTCGTCCGCCAGGATCGCGTCCCCCTCGCCGGTGATGTAGGTGGTGGTCATGATGGACATGGTGTCCTTGATGTGGTCGATGGTCTCCAGCCGCCCGGCGTAGTCCCGGAGCCGGTTCAGAAAATCCCCGTCGAACACCGTGCCGTAGGGCCGTTCAAGCCCCACCATGACGATCGTGCTGGGGCCGAAGACCTCCTCGATGTACTCGGAGATGAGCCGGGCCTCGTTTTTGTCCGGCAGAAAGCGCAGGTTGTTGTTGTCCAGCCTGGCTTTGGTGAGGTGAAATGAAAAAAACACCGTGATTATCCCAATCACGGCAACGATAATCCGGGGATGTTTGAAAAATCTGTTCATCAGGTTGCTCTCCTGTGTCGGTGTATGTCCCTAGTCATACACGAATAATTTCTGACACAATGGACACAAAAGGTTATCGTGTCCAGAAACTTGACACTATGTCGATTTTTGTCCGGCTTCTTGACTTTTTTTTTCCGCCCTTGCCCCGCCGGCCCTTTTGGGGTACCCTTGGGCCATGCGGGCCCTTCGGGATGTGGAGCGCCTTTTGGACGCCTACCTGAACTTTGAAAAGCTTCCCCAAAAAAATATGTTCTGGCTCGACACCATGTCCTTCCTCTGTGAGCGTTTCGGGAATCCCCAGGGGGCCTTCAGGTCGATTCACATCGCCGGGTCGAAGGGGAAGGGCTCCGTCGCCGCCATGATTCAGGGAATTTTGGCGGCCCTGGGCTTTAAGGCCGGGCTCTACACGTCCCCCCACGTGTCGGATTTTTCCGAGCGGATCTCCCTGGGGAACGCCCCCTTCGCCGAATCGGTCTACCGGGCGGCCTTCCGTGAGCTTGCGGCGGGGCTGGGCAAAATCACCCCGGCGGACCTGCCCGGGGGCCGGGAAATCACCTGGTTCGAGGGGGTCACCCTCTATGCCTTCCTCACCTTCCGGGCCGCCCGGTGCGAGTGGGCGGTCCTGGAGACGGGCCTCGGGGGCAGGCTCGACGCGACCAATGTGGCGTCCCCGGAGGCCGCGGTGATCACGGTGATAGAGAGGGAGCACACCGAATTCCTGGGGAACACCCTGGCTGAAATCGCCGGGGAAAAGGCGGGGATAATCAAGGGGGATACGCCGGTGGTCCTCGCGGCCCAGGAGGGGGAGGCCCTGGGGGTGTTCCGGGAGCGGGCCGCGGAGCGGCGGGCCCCCCTCCTCTACGCCCCGGACCTGTGTTCCTGGGAGTGCTCCGAAGGACCCCTGGGGGCAGAAATCCGCCTGGCGTCGCCCCTGTTCGCCCGGCCCGTCAGCGCCCGCCTCAGGATGCACGGGGCATTCCAGGGGGAAAACGCGGCCCTGGCGGCCCTGGCGGTAAAAACAGCCCTCCCCCAGGCCGGGGAGGACGCGATCGAGCAGGGACTCGCCTCGGCCTTCCTCCCCGCCCGGTTCCAGGTGATCGAGCGCCCCCAGGGGTTCCCCCATATTCCCGCCCTGGTCGTCGACGGGGCCCACACCCCGCGGAGTGTGTCCCACACGATCAACACCTTCCGGGCGGTTTTTCCGGGCAAGGGGGCCGCCCTGCTCTTCGCCTGCGCCCAGGACAAGGAGGCCGAGGAGATCGCCCGCGTCTTCTCCGCCCAGGCCGGGCTTTTTTCCCCGGTCACCCTCACGGTTCCGGGGGCCGTAAAAAAAGCCGACCCGGACCGTCTTTGCGCGGCCTTTTCCGGGGCGGGCGTCTCCTTCACCTTCGATGGGGACTACGGGCGGGCCGTCACCGGAGCCCTGCTCCGCGCGGACGAAGCCCGGTCGCCCCTCCTGGTGACCGGGTCGTTTTACCTTGCGGGGGAGGTCCTGAAAGCGCTTCAGGCCCGGGGCCGGACCTTGCCGCGTCCCGGCGGCTGTGGTATAGTCGGCCCATGAACTACTATGCGTTGCAGGTAAAAACTAACGGGGAGGAAGCTTTTATCAGCGAGGCCACACGGGCGCTCTCGTTCAGGCAGCGGGAGCAGCGGTTCTTTGCCCCCCGGCGCCGGCTGGTCATCCGCCGGCAGGGAAAAAAAACAGAGGAACTCAAGGCGGTTTTCCCCGGCTATGTGTTCCTGGAAACCCCCCAGGTCGACCACACCCTCTACAGGCTGGTCAGGGGGGTCAAGGGATTCTTCCGGTTCTTAAAAAACAACCACGACATCACCCCCCTTTCGGGCCCGGATCTTGCAATCATCTCCCATTTTCAGTCCTTCGGGGGCATAGCGGAAAGTTCAAAGGCGTACTTTGACGAAAACGACAGAATCGTCATCACCGAGGGGCCCCTACAGGGGTTCGAGGGCGCCATCGTCAAGGTTGACAAACGGAAGCAGCGGGTCAAACTGCGGCTGGATTTTTCCCAGCAAAAATTCACCATAGACCTGGCCTTCGAGATGATCGAGAAAGCCGAACAAAGGCGGGCGGGCTAGACCCCGCATCCAGGCATGAAGACGACGGCTGAAACGAAAATCTACATCCTCGGCGCGGGCTTTGCGGGGCAAATGCTGGCCCAGGAAATCGGGCGGAAGAAGATCTTCGGCGCGGTGGCGGCCTTCCTGGACGACGATGAAAAACTCAAGGGGGCCTACGTCGACGGAATCCCCGTCCTGGTGCCCATCGAGACCATGCTCCCCCTCCTCAGACGGAGCGACCGGGACGAGGCGATCATCGCCATGCCCGCCGCCCCCCAGGAACGGCTCCGCTCCATCTACGACGCCCTCAGGCAGAACGGCTTCAACCGGATAAAAATTTTGCCCGCGGTCTCCCAGATCGTGGACGGGGAGGCCCGGCTGGTTCAGGCCCGGCGGATCGACCCCCTGGACCTGCTGGGGCGCACCCCGGTCACCATCCCCCTCAAGAAAAGCCTCGCCTACCTCCGGGGGAAGCGGGTGCTGATCACCGGGGCCGGGGGGTCCATCGGGGCGGAACTGGCCCGGCAGCTCCTTTCCGGCGGGGCCGAGCGGCTCTACCTCTTCGGCCACGGGGAAAATTCGATCTACAACATCGACCGGGAGCTGCGGATCCTCCAGTCCGAGGGGGTGGGAGAGAAGGCCACGGTGGTGCCGGTGATCGGGGACATGAAAAACCGGGACTACATGTTCGACATCCTGGGGAAGCTCCGGTGCGACGTCATCTTCCACTGCGCGGCCTACAAGCACGTCCCCCTCATGGAAGAAAACCCCATCGCGGCCATCGGGAACAACGTGTTCGGCACCAAGAACGTCCTCGACGCGGCCCTGGAAACCGGGGTCAGGCGGTTCGTGCTCCTCTCCACGGACAAGGCCGTCTCCCCCGTCTCCGTGTACGGCGTCTCCAAGCTCCTGGGCGAACAATTGACCCTTGAAGCCGCAAGCGCCGTCCATGGCGGCGGAGCTTCCGCCGGGCAAAAACTCCGCATCCGCGTACCGCCCCATCCCTGCGGCGGGGACGAGGCCGCATACATGTTCGTGCGGTTCGGGAACGTGCTGGGATCCCGGGGGTCGGTGCTGCCCCTCTTCATGACCCAACTCAAGACCGGCGGGCCCCTCACGGTCACCCACCGGGAGATGAAGCGCTACTTCATGACCATCCCCGAGGCCTCGTCCCTGGTGCTCCAGACCGGCGGCGTGGGCAGGAACGGCGAGTCCTACCTCCTCGACATGGGGGACCCCGTGCGGATCTACGACATTGCCGAGCAGATCATCCGGTTTTCGGGGTTCGAGCCGGGGAGGGACGTGGGGATAGCTCTCACGGGCCTCAGAAAGGGGGAGCGCCTCGACGAGACCCTCTGGCTCCCGGAGGAAGAACCGGAGCCCACGGAGTACCCCAGGATTCTCAGGCTGAAGGGAGCCGCCGCCGCCGGAACGGACCTGAGCGCCCTCCTTGAATCCCTTGGGCCCGTGTGCTTCCGGTCAAAGGACGCGCCTGAGCTCTACCGGAACAGGGAGCGCCTCCTGGAGATTCTCGCGGAAGCTTTTCCGTCATTCAGGGAGCGGTAGCTTCCCCAAAAGCCAGTCCAGGGCGTTCAGTTTGCGTATGCCGTTGTAATTCGCCCTGGGCAAAAATTCATCCAGGGTCAAAAGATACTTGGGGTAATTGTCCCGAATCGCCTGAAGGGGCCGCAGTTCCCGGTCCAGGGTGTCCTGATTGAGCGCGCTCGCGGCCACCTGGTAATACGCCACCTCCCCCCCGCCCTCAGCCACAAAATCAACCTCCCTTTCACCGGGGGTGTCTATCTTGCCGGTGGAAACCCGCCGTCCCCGGCGGAGGAGTTCCAGGAACACCGTGTTTTCAAGCAGATGCCCCAGGTCGGAGGAAGCGCCGGAGACGAGGAGATTCCGTATGCCCGTGTCGACGATGTAGTATTTGGCAAGGGTCTTCAGGTGCTGTTTGCCCTTGATGTCGTAGCGCTGGACCCTGTAGAAAATAAAGCTCTCGCACAGGGCCCGGAGGTAGGCGTCCACCGTATTGACGGAAATTTTCCTGCCGCTGGAATTGATGGTGTCGCTTATTTTTTTTGCCGACACGGGACTGCCGACCGCCGAACACAGGAATTTTACGATGTCCTCCAGGAGGGACAGGTCGTTGATCCTTTGCCGCTGGGCCACGTCCTTTACGATGATTGTGTTGTAAATGCCGTCGATGTATGTTTTTACCATGGCATCCTGTCTTTTCAGCAGGGCGATGTACGGAAAGGCCCCGTATTCCAGGAAGGCGTTGAACGCGGTTTTGGGGTCCCCCCTGCCGGTAAAATCATAGTATTCGGCAAAGGAAAAGGGCAGCATGGGGATTTCCACGTACCGCCCCGAAAGCAGCGTGGCAAGCTCGCCGGAAAGCAGGTAGGCGTTGGAACCGGTGATGTAGAGGTCGGTCTTTTTTTTGAGGGCCAGGCTGTTGACCGCCCGCTCGAATTCCGCGCAGAGCTGCACCTCGTCCAGGAAGATGTAGGTGAACCTTTTTTTGTCGAGCCGCTTCTCGATATATGCGTGGAGGGATTTGTAATCCCAGAGATCGCCGTACCGGGCGTCCTCGAAGTTGATGAAAACAATCTGCTCCCGGGAAACCCCGGTTGTTTTGAGGTACTCCACGTATTGGGCGAGGAGGGTTGATTTTCCGCATCGCCTGACTCCGGTGATTACCTTGACGGGCTGTTTTTCCCGCCAGGGGATGAGCATGTCCAAATATCCTGCCCTGGTAACTGCTTGTTGCGCCATTTTTTGCCTCGTTTTTACAGCTTACCGCCCCGCACTATCCCTGTCAAGAGTTTTTTCAAAAAATAGAAAAAAAATCTTAAATTCAGAAATTTTTTCTGTCAAAGGAAAAAAAATCTTAAATTTAGAAGTTTTTTCTGTGGAGAGAAAAAACTTTTTGTGCCGATTCATCCGCCATGGCCGGCGGACATCCCGGCGGTATGGCGTCGTTCCGCGCTTTCCGGTATACTGCGCCCATGGATTTCATTCCCTTTGCGCGGCCCGCTATCGGGCGGGAAGAAGAAGAAGCGGCCCTCAGGGTGCTCCGGTCCGGGTGGCTCACCACGGGCGCGGAGACCCAGGCTTTCGAGCGGGAATTCGCCGCCTTCCTGGGCGCGGACGGGGGGCGGACCCTGGCGGTGAACAGCGCCACCAGCGGCCTCCTCCTTGCCCTGGACGCCCTCGGGGTCTCGGGGGAGAACGCCGTGGTCACCACCCCCTACACCTTCGTGTCCACCGCCCTGGCGGCCCTGCACCTGGGGGCCCGGGTCTACTATGGGGACATCGAGGAGGACTCTTTCAACATCGACCCGGCGGCGGTGGAGGCGGCCCTCAACGCCCACCCCGAAATCCGGGCGGTGATTCCCGTGCACGTGGGGGGGAATGTCTGCAAGATGGACGAGATTGGGGCAATCGCCGCCCGCCGGAACGCCGCGGTGGTGGAAGACGCGGCCCATGCGTTTCCCGCACGGACAGGGGCGGGCTTTGCGGGAACCCTGGGGGACGCGGGGGTGTTTTCGTTCTACGCCACAAAGACCATCACCACCGGGGAGGGGGGGATGGCGGTGTTCAAGGACCCCCAGGGGGCACGGCGGGCGGAGGTGATGCGCCTCCACGGGATCGACCGGCCCGTGTGGAACCGTTACGGTGCGGCAAGGGCCTCCTGGGAATACGACGTGGTCGAGCCCGGATGGAAGTGCAACCTGCCGGACATCCTCAGCGCAATCGGCCGGGAGCAGTTAAAAAAGGCGAATCTCCTCTACGGGGAACGTAAAAAAATCGCCGGGGAATACACCAGGGCCTTTGAGGACTGGGATTTCCTCACCCTGCCGCCGGACAGCGGCGCCAACGCCTGGCACCTGTACGTCATCGGCATACGGGCGGACAAACTGCGGATCGGCAGGGACGCCTTCGCCCGGCTCTTGCAGGACGCGGGAATCGGCGTGTCCATGCACTTCATCCCCCACTTCAGGTTCACCTGGTTCAAAAAAAACCTCGGCCTGCGGGAGGAGGACTTCCCCAGGGCCGCACAACGGGCGGATTCGTCGATTTCCCTGCCCCTGTGGCCCGGAATGACTGGCGAAATGGTCCAAAGGGTGATAGAATCCGTGGGCAGGATAGGAACGGAACAGTATGCACGAAAACGATAAGCCCGTGTTCTACAGCGATGTAATCCTCAAGGACATGCTCTTCGCAAAGCTCGTAAGAAGTCCCGCCCCCCAGGGAATCATCCGGGCGATCAGCGGCGGCCTGGGCGCGGGCCGCTCCCTCTACACCGCCGGGGACATTCCGGGGCGGAACAGGGTGACCGCCTTCGGCGCGGAAAGGGAGGTGTTCCCCTCAAAGCGCGTCTCCTTCATGGGCGAACCCCTGGGCATCGTCACGGCGGAGGACCCGGACGCGGCGGCTGAAGGGGCGGCCTCAGTCACCCTGGACATCGGGAAGGACGGGGCGTCCCACCGGGGGGCTCCGCAGCAATTTCTCACACGGACCGTCACGAACAACGGGCCGGAGCCCCCCGGGGATCTTCTCGAAGTGCGGGGGTCCTATTCCGTGAACCTGCGCCGGGGAATCATCTCCGAGCCCGGGGGCTGCGCGGCGCGGTTTTCCGGGGGCAAGCTCACCGTGTACTGCGCGATCCAATGGGAGGATGTCCTCCGGGAAAACCTGGCGGCCAACCTGAACCTCCCCCCGGAGGGGATAGACATCGTCCCCACAAAAATCACCGGGCCCTCGTCCATGGAACTGTGGTACACCCTGGTCCTTGCCTGCCAGACCGCCCTGGCTTCCATGCTCTCCGGGCGGCCCGTCAAGCTCGTCCTCTCCAGGGAGGAACACGAGGCCCTCCTGGGAAGGCCCGTCACCTGCGTCATCACCCACAGGAGCGCCGTGACGCCGGAGGGGCTCATCGCGTCCCTGGAGACGGAGATTCTCGCCGATTGCGGGAACAGGGCGCCCTTCGGGGAGGAGATTCTGCGGCAGCTCCTTGCCGGCGCGCCGGGGATGTACGGGCCCAAAAGGTTCCGCGCCGAGGGGGTGATTCTCACGTCGAACACCGCCCCCGCGGGGGTCTGTCTTGCCCAGGGGGGGTACCACTCGTTCTTTGCCATAGAGAGTCACCTCCAGGACATCGCGGCCCTCACGGGCCTGTCGCCCCTGGACATCCACAGGCTGAACAGCTCCGCCGGGACCGCCGCCCTGGATTCCGTTGCCCGCATGAGCGACTTTGCCAGAAAATACTGGGCCTACGACATGAACTCCAGGGCCCGCGTGGAGGGGCGGAATCAGAGTTTCTCCGAGCCCATCAGGGGGATTGGAATCGCCTGGGCCGCCCCCGAGAGCTCCCCCTCCCAGGCCGGGGGGGGCGCGCCCCCTTCCGTCGCGGCGGTGGTGGAGGTGGAGATCGACCCCTTCACCCTGCGGGAAAAAATCCGGGGGGTCTGGGCGGCAGTGGAATGTGCGGAAGAGGCCGGGGCAAAGCAGGCGGAGCCGGACATACGGCGGGCGGTCTTCGAGGCCCTGTCGTCCTTCGTAAAAGACGACTCCTACCCCGTGCCGGACATCCACCTGGCCTTCCCCCAGGAGGCCTCCGCCGGGCCCGTCACCGGGGACGGGGTCCTGGCGGCCCTCCCCGCGGCCTTCACCAACGCCCTCTCCCAGGCGGTGTCCTACAGCATCCACAACCTGCCCATCGAGACCGACACGGCCTTCAGATTCATCACCGAAAGGAAGTCCCTGGAAGGGCAGCATCAACCGGAGGAGGCGGAACCATGAAAATACCCCTCACCCTGAACGGCGAACCGCGCACGATCGAGGCCCTGGCGGACACCAAACTCATGGAGGCCCTCAGGAAGGAAGCCTGCGTGGACGTGAAGTGCGGCTGTTGCAGGGGCCTGTGCGGGGCCTGCGCGGTCCTCCTCAACGACGCGCCGGTGCCCTCGTGCATTGTGCCCGCGGCGGCCGCGCGGAACTGCTCGGTGGTCACCCTCAGTCACTTTAAGACCCTGCCGGTCTACGACGACATCGACCAGGCCTTCCGTCAGGCCGGGGTTGAACTCTGCGGCTACTGCGACGCGGGGAAAATTTTCGCGGTCTACTCCCTGGTGACCCGCCAGGAGCTCCCCAAGCGGGAGGAGATTCTCCCGGCCCTCGCGTCCCTGGAGTGCCGGTGTGTGGACGAAAATCTGCTGGCGAACGCGGTTATCTATGCCAGGGCCCTCAGAACCAGGAGGGAAAAGAAGGACAAGAATGTCAGATAGCGCCAAAAAAGTGTTTTTTGCCCGGAATGTGGCCGACGTGTGCAGGCAGCTTTCGTCCGTAGAGAATCTGCGGGTGATGGCGGGGTGCACCCAGAGCCCCCAGATGCCCGGCGCGGCGGTGATCGTGCGGGGCCTGGAGGAGCTGGTCCACGTCGAGCGCACCGAGCGTTTCATCGACATCGGGAGCGCCACCCCCCTCCAGGTGATTCTTGAGCAGGCCCAGAAGCACATCCCCCAGACCCTCTACGACGCGATCCGGGGGACGGGCACCCCCTTTGTGCGCAACCTGGCGACCCTGGGGGGGAACATCTGCGCCCGGGGATGGAAGCGCTCCCTCTTCGCCCCCCTCTACGCCCTGGATTCAATCCTCGAGTTCAAAAGTGAAAAACAGACCTTCCCCCTGCCGATCGCCAAGTTCGACGCCCTCCCGGCCCATTCGCTCCTGACGAAGATTCAGGTGCCCGTGCTGGAATGGGACGTGGCGATCTACAAGCGCCTGGGGCCGGCCCTGCCCTCGGAGACGAGCGCCTTCTTCGTGTTCCTGGCCATGGCCCAGAAGGGGTTCCTGTCGGACATCCGCATCGTGTTTTCCGCCCGGAAGCTCTTCCGGGACAGGAATCTGGAGAACACCATGGTCGGTACGCCCCTGCCCCTGTCCCGGAAAAACGTGGAGACCTTCCTGGAGCAGACCCGGAAGAGTTTTGCCCCGGACAATGCCGAGAAGGACTCCCCGGCGGAGACGGACGGGGAAGGTCAGGGAGGCGCCCTCGATTCCCCCCTGGCGGAGCGTCAATTCCTGAATCTCCTCTCCTGCTCCCTTGAACAGTTGATGTAAGGGTGGTATAGTCCTTCCCTGCACGGGGAGAACGTCCAGGAGGATTCTATGAACGAAACGCGGTCATTCTCGGCCTTCCTCAAGAAGCAGGGCATCGAGATTACCTGGCAGCGCATCGGCATCAAGGCCCTGGGGGCTATGGCCCAGGGGCTCTTCGCGTCGCTGTTAATCGGGACTATCATCAACACCCTGGGAAGCCAGTTGGGTCTTCCCTTCCTCAATAAGATCGGCGCATTCGCCTCCCAGGCCACGGGAGCGGCCATGGCGGTGTCCATCGGCTGGGCCCTGGGAGCGCCGCCCTTCGTGCTCTACTCCCTGGTGGCGGTGGGGCAGGCGGCAAACAGTCTGGGCGGCTCCGGGGGGCCCCTGGCGGTCTTCTTCATCACGGTGATAGCGGTCTTCTTCGGGAAGCTCGTCTCCAAAATCACCCCCGTCGACCTGATCGTCACTCCCTTTGTCACCATCGTCACCGGGGTCACCGCCGCCTACTTCCTGGCCCCGCCGGTGGGCAGAATCGGCACGGCCTTCGGCATGGCGATCATGTGGGCCACGAACATGCGGCCCTTCCTCATGGGAATCCTGGTGTCCGCCATCGTGGGGATTGTCCTCACCCTGCCCATAAGTTCCGCCGCGGTCTGCGCGTCCCTGGGGCTCGTGGGCCTTGCGGGGGGGGCGGCCCTGGCGGGGTGCTCGGCCCACATGGTGGGCTTCGCGGTGGCCTCCTTCCGGGAAAACCGGGCCGGGGGGCTCCTTGCCCAGGGGCTCGGCACGTCCATGCTCCAGATCCCCAACCTGATGAAGAAGCCCGTCCTGTGGATCCCGGCGGTGGCCGCCTCGGTGGTGAACGGGCCGGCTGCGACGGTGCTGTTCAAACTGCGGCAGAACGGGCCCCCCATCGCGTCCGGCATGGGCACCTCCGGCCTGGTCGGGCCCCTGGGGCTGATCACGGGGTGGGTCTCCCCGTCGGAGGCGGCCCTGGCAGCGGGGGAAGCGGCCCAAAGTCCGGGACCCCTCCAGTGGGCGGGGCTTTTCGTTGTGTGCCTGGGGATCCCCGCCCTGGTGTCCCTCCTGGTGTCGGAGCTGATGCGGAAGTCCGGGTGGATAAAGAGCGGGGACCTGAAAATCGAGTGCTAGGACAACGCTGCGGACGCGGCTACCCTTGCAGGGCTTTCACGTCCGCCAGGGGGAGGCCCGTCCCTTGGGCGACCTGCTCTGGGGTGAGTCCCATGGCAAGAAAACTTTTCGCGGCTTCGAGCTTGCCCTGAGCTACCCCCTGTGCTATCCCCTCGGCTATGCCCTGGGCTCGCCCTTCTGTCCTTTTCCACTCTGCCATGGCCCACTGCCGGGTGTTCTCGTCCAGCCAGTTCAGGTATTCTTCCCGGGTCTGGGGACTCGACGCCACACGGTTGTACTGCTTACAATACTGCTGGAACCCCGTGTCCCGCTCCGTAAATGCCCGTAGTTCAGGTGTCATCTCTATCACCTCCGTTAAGGTTTTCTTCTCTCGGCCGGCTGTGTCCAACGCATACAGCCAGCAGTACAGGTTGTCGTTGAAATCCGCCGCCGCTTCCCGAAACCGGGGCAGTTGGATGTTGTAAATCGCGAACGTGTCGAGCGCCACATCGTGCGGCGGCTTGGCGTACAGGATCTTCACCGGCTGCAAATAATCCGTGTTGCTGTCCCGCAGGTTGAAGTCGAGCAGGTTGATTGCTATGACCTTGTGGGTCACCGAGGACAAAACCCGGGGCCTGCTCCCTACAGGCGTTGTGGCGGTGAATATCCGCGAGGCGGAAAAGAGATTCCGCTGGAACAGCGACGGGTCGCGCTCCGCCTGGAACTCGATGATCACGTGCCTGTCCCCCTCGGCAACAGCCTCCACGTCGATGCGGACCCCGCGCCCGTCAGGGAACTTGTAGTACCGCTGTGGGGTTACGGAAAGGATCTTGCCGATGGAAACGCCGTCTTTGGCGAGGATTGCGCCGATGATGCTGGCTGCGGCCTCGCCCGCGTGCTCCACATCGCAGAATGTCGCGCCCACAACAGGGTCGGCGAGCGGGGACAGCACGATGGTTGCGCCTTGCTCTGTCATACCTCAAGTATAGCACGGCGGCAGTGAGGAAGTCAATCTCACGGGGCGGATTCTGGGGACGCGGCTGTCTTTAGGGACACGCCAGGGGGGCTAGTGGCTCAAGCTTTTGAGTTCAGGCAGCCGGGATGCAACGGCGGCGGTCAGAGCCGCCCCCATATCGGATAAAACACCTTCCCGAAACCGTGTGACAGCATCGTCGGTGAACGAACTCATTGAAAAGAGCTGGGGGGTGTCGATTTCAAGGGCGGCTGCTATCCGCTCCAGCATTTCAGGGGATGGAAACTTGTTTTGCACCTCGATTTGGCCTATATACTGGGTGGATGTCGAGACTTTTTCCGCCAATTTTGCCTGTGAAAGGCCTAAAATTCGCCGTTTTTCCCTCATATTATACGCTAATAGCGCCCGCAGACTTGTCATAATAATTAAGGTGATATTTTTCTAAAAGGAATGTGTTGACATCTTTCTATTTGACTGTTAAAATCCAAAAATTATATATTTTGATTTCTATTAGAAATCAAAACCCTGCGAAAAATTAACTACTTTTCGGTATCAGGGAAAACAGAGAACCCCTTCCTGCGGTTACGCCGGGGGCGGTAAACAGGGCGTCCTGCCGGAAGGCGGGGCACGGGAAGGAGCGGGGGCAAGAGTCCCCGCGGCAAGAAACCGGTCATTGAAAGACAAAGCTCCGGCGGCGGCGCAGAGCCTGGAAAACTTGAACCGCCGGCCGGAGCGCACAGAGGTGCGTTCCGAGTATGCCCGAAACGGGCAGATTCTTCAACGCGCCTCCTTGTCTTTGGGTGATAGGGGCTCCGTGAACGCGGCGCCCCGCCTTCCGCGCCTGGCGCGGGGGAACTACAACTGTGCGCTCCGGGCGGAACCGGGTGCGCACTTCAAGGAGGTTTCCTTATGGACAGGAACCTGAAACATCTGCTCGCGCCGTGCATCGCGGCGCTGGCCCTCGTGATTGCGGCAACGGTATTCGTCAGTTGCGACAACGGCTCCGGGGACAGTGGCGGAGGCGGCGGGGGCACGCCTACCGACCTTACCGGCACCTGGGTATTGTCCGATGACAATGACGCCACCTATAAGTATACATTGACCTTTACGAGCACGGAGGTCACGTATACAGTCTCCTATGAGAACGGCGACGCCTACAACTCCACAAATAACGGCTCTGGCACCTACACCTTCGACGGTCAAACCCTCGCGTTGACTGATGAGGACGCCAAGACGGACAAGTACCCGGCAACGCTTTCCGGCGCTACTTTGACGATTGGCTCGGCGGGTTTCGGAAATGACTATGGTAAGTTCGGTTCTGCGAAGATCGGCGGCGGTACCTGGATCAAGCAGGCGGCGAGCGGAGGCGGAGGAGGAGGCGGCAGTGGAGAAGTTCCTGCCGCGCTCCAGGGGACGTGGAACAAAAGCACCGGGATGACGCTGGTGTTTACGGCGACCCAGGCGAAGATCATAACAGAGGCGAGCTTCGGCGGCACATACCCCGTGACCGTGAGCGGGAACACCATCACCTTCACATCCAGCGGGGGCACGGTGGACTATTCCATTAGCAGCGGTACATTAACGCTATCTAATGGAAGCGGCACCGTGAACGGCTCTGTACAAATGTCGGCTGCGATGAACGGCACCTATACCAAGCAGTAGCGGCGGTGCCTCGAGCGCGGGCGTCTTGTGAAAAGGCCCGCGCGTGGCAACGAAGCCCCCGCCGTGTAACAGCGGCGGGGGGTTGTTTTTGTCTTGCGCATTGAGCCGGTTTGTGCTATACTCTACAAATCGGAGTGGCCGAAAACATCGCCTCGATTGGCTATAATCAGGATATGGAGGCTTAAACATGGCAGCAATGACAGCAGAACAGGCCCGTGAAGCCGCAAGGGGGCTCACTTTTGAGGATGTTTGGGCGATTTTTAGGGAGACTGACGCCCGCATAGCAAAAATGTCGGCTGAAACCGACGCCAAAATCGACAAAATGTTTGCTGAAACCGCAAAAACCATCAAGGAGTTGTCCGCAAACATCGGCGGCGTCAACAACACTTTGGGGAAACTAACCGAAGAAATGGTCGCGGCCAAGGTGCTGAAACTGTTTCAGAATCTCGGGTACGAGGTGGGTAAGGCCGGGCGGAATATCAG
>JAISTZ010000036.1 GCA_031272345.1 Spirochaetaceae bacterium
TACCCCTTCTCGTCGGTGTTCAACCACGACCCGGACAGGCACAAGAAACTCCTCCTGCACCGGGCGGAAATAAAGCGGCTCCGGCGCAAGGTTGACGAAAAGGGCTTCACCCTGGTGCCCCTGGAGTTCTACCTGAAAAACGGCAGGGTAAAAGTGGCCCTGGGGCTCTGCAAAGGGAAGAAGCAGTTCGACAAACGTGCCGATATTAGGGATAGGGATATAAAACTCGACATGGCAAGGGAGTTCAGGCGTGGCTTACAGGGATAGGACATGAAAAAAACAGCGGTTTTCATCGTTTTTTCGTTCCTCATCAGTGGGGGGGGCTTCCCCCAGACCCCCCTGCCCTCCACCATCGTGTTCTACGGGGCCCTCTCCAACTCGGAGGACGCCGCCATCATCACCATGACCGACGAGCTCTTCTATTCCCAGTTGCAGGCCCTGCCGAACTACACCCTGGTTGACAGGCGGAACATCCCCTTCTCGGAGGAAGTCCTGGCGTCCCAGGGGGAAGCCATCGTGTTTCACGCGGAGATCATGCAGGAAGGAGCCGCCTGGGACTGCACCCTCTACGCCATGGTCCCCTCGGCGAACAAGAGCGCGGCCTACACCAGGAAATACGACACCTACTACCGGATCCTCACGGACGCCAAGGGGTCCCTCTCGTCCCTGCTGGGTTCCCTTGAGGGTGACGGGGCGGCGCCTAGGGTTGAGTCCCAGGGGCGGCTCCCCCTCTCCCTGGCTTCCCTTGCGGGGAACTGGAGCGGCGGCAGGGACATCAACAAGGTGGTCCTCCTCCGGGGCGGGAGGGGGTTCGTCATCTTCAAAAACGGCGCGTCCATGAACATCGAAGTAAAAATCGAGGATTCCCAGGTGATTGTGCTGCAAACCAGCAAACCCAATGCGTCCTTCTACCCGGACATGCCCAGGGACGTGGCCCTCCTGGTGGCAAAAGAAGCGCCCCCCATCCAGTGGAATTTTTCCCTCACCGATGCGGACACCCTTACGGGGGCCCAAAAAACGGTCCGTCTTCCCCAGGACTCAGACAGCCTGGAAGCCGCGGAAGTCCCCGCGATATGGAAAAGGCGGCCCTAAGGGGGAAAAAAGATATAGCTAAGGAAAAGCGTGCCGATAATAGTAGAGGAAAATTCCTGGAGAGTTTTTCCGCTGACAGAGGGCATGGTATGGAGCTGGTAAACGTCGAGTCGATACAGGAAAACAGCCGCTACACCGGAGAAATCACCATAGACGGGAATCTCCTTGTGTGCGGGCCGGGCCTTCCTGTTACGGCCGGAACGCTGGCGGCCCTGGAGGAATGGGGCTTTACGGAGGTGCAAGTGACAGGACAAGCCATAGAGAAACCGGGGGCGGAGGGCGCGGCAGAGAACCCCGTAAAACCGGCTGCCGAATCTGCGGCTCCCCTTCAGCCTGAACCGGAACAGAAACCGGCCCAGCCTTCGGAAAAAGAAGCGCCCCCGCCGGAAAGAACCGTCCTCCCCGCGGAAAAGGCCGCGGAAATCAGGATAGCCCTCAGGCAGATGGTCGATTTTAAAGACTCAAAGAGTACGGAAAAGGAAAAACAGGCCATCGTTCAATCCATATACGACAAGTACATCGAATACCTGGACGCCCTCTTCTCCCGGTACGATTCGCGCAAGGACCTGCAACACCAGGAATTGCCGGAAATGGTAAAAATCCTCGAGGGCGTTGTGTCCTCCACCAGGCGGTACCTCCTGCAAGTCCAGCCCGCAGCCCTGGATCCCCAAAGGAGCTACCTCCTCAACCACGCCCTCCGTTCCACCGTCATCGCCATGATAATCGGTATGCAGATGGCCCTTACCTCGGCGAAGCTCGTGGAACTCGGCATTTCTTGTATACTCCACGAGATAGGCATGATACGCCTGCCCCCGGATCTCTACCTGTCGGCAAAAAAACTCACGGACCAGGAAAAGAAACAACTGTCCATCCACCCCCTCCTGGGGTATAACATCCTCAAGGAGTCCGGCTTTTCCCCGTCCATCCTCAGGGGGGTGCTCCAGCACCACGAAAAAGAAGACGGTTCAGGGTATCCCTACCGCATCAAGGGGGATAAGATCTCCCTGTTCGCAAAAATCATTTCCGTGGCCTGCACCTACGAAGCGATTACCTCCGCCAGGGCGTACAAGGACAAGGAAAGCGCCCACAAGGCCACGGTGGAACTGCTCAAAAACACGGGCAACCACTACGACAAGGAGGTGATGCGGGCCCTCCTTTTCAGCCTGTCCCTCTACCCCATCGGCACCTACGTGTTCCTTTCGGACGGCAAGGCCGCGGTGGTGGTGGACGTAAACTCCAAGGACCCCAAAAGGCCCGTGGTCCAGCTCCTCAAGGAAAAAGAAAGCAGCGGCGCCCCAAAAATCATCACCACCGGCGGGGATCTCCGGGTGCTCCGGGCGCTCACCCCGGACGAAACCGCCGGCATAAAAAAGTCCCTGGAAGGCCCCAGGTGAACGTCGTCCTCTTATACGGCGGAAAGAGCGGGGAGCACGAAATTTCCCTCCTTTCCGCCTCCGCGATTTTGCGGAACATAGACCGCCCTCGCCACAGGGTCACCCTCATCGGCATAAACAAGGGCGGCCTGTGGTTCTTGCAGGACCCCTCCGAGGCGGAGCGCGTCCGGAATGACCCGGAGGCTGTGCTCCGCATCAGCGAGGACGAGGGCGTGGCGGTTGTGCCGGGGAGGGGCCTTGCACTTGCGTCATCGGGAACGAAAATTCAGGCGGACATCGTGTTCCCCGCCCTCCACGGGACCTTCGGCGAGGACGGCACGGTGCAGGGGCTCCTGGACTGCGCGGGGCTGCCCTATGTGGGGAGCGGCGTCGGGGCCAGCGCCGTCAGCATGGACAAGGAGCGGACAAAGCAGGTCTGGCAGAACGCGGGGCTCCCGGTTGTGCCCTGGCGGTGCCTCCGCTCCCCCGGGCCGGACAGGGACGCCCTCGACGGATGCGAGGGGGCCTTCGGGTATCCCCTCTTTGTCAAACCCTCCGCCGGGGGAAGCTCCGTTGGGGCCGCAAAGGCCGGGGACAGGGCCGCCCTGGAAGCCGCGGTTGCCGAAGCCTTCCTCTGGGACGAGAAGGTCCTGGTGGAGCCCGCAATCCCGGCCAGGGAAATCGAGTGTTCCGTCACGGGGAACCCCTTCTGCCCGCCGGGCTCGCCCCCGGAACACACCGTCCGGGCCTATTGCCTGGGGGAAATCAACCCCGCCCACGAATTCTACGACTCCGACGCCAAGTACATCGACCCGGAGGGCGCGTCCACGGTCACACCGGCGCGCCTCACCCCGGAGCAGGCCTGCTTCATCGAAGACACGGCGAAGCGGGCCTACGCCGCCCTGGACTGCGCGGGCCTGGCCAGGGTTGATTTTTTCATCAACAAAAAAACCGGGGCGGTCTTTTTGAACGAAATCAATACCATGCCGGGTTTTACGGCCATCAGCATGTTCCCCAAGATGTGCGCCGCCTGGGGCATGGACTTTCCCTCGGTGATTGAACTCCTTTTGGAAGAAGGGCTTGCCCGCTTCAAGCACGTGAACCGGAAAAAGACCGACTACCGCTTTTAAAACACAGAAAAGCCGATTGACAAAAAATATTTTCTCTATATCTTAGAACCATGAGGTGACACTGTTTTCTGATTGCGCTAAAATTATATATACTAAGGGGGAAAGCGGGATGAAGAGTGGCAAGAAGGACGGCGGGATCAAGGTATCTGACGAAATGCTGGCCCAGTTGACCGGGGACAAAAAGCGGATTACCCGGCAGATAAGCGTACTTGTTGTTGATGACGCGGTTTTTAACCTGTCGGCCCTGCGCAATATCCTTAAAAAAGGCGGCTACGCGGTGAACGTCGCCACGTCGGGGCACGACGCCCTGGATGCGTTTTCCCGAACCCTGGTTGATGTGGCAATCCACGACATCGAGATGCACGATATGTCCGGAATCGATATCTACACAAAGATGCTCGAAGATCCGGTGACAAAGTCTATTCCGGTTGTCTTTGTTACCGCCGATAACGACACTTCTACGGTAACCCGGGCCCTCGGGATGGGAGCTTCCGGCTATGTGGTGAAGCCCTACAGCGACGCAATCCTGCTGGGCAAGGTAAAGGCCGCGGCGGAGGGCGGGCAGATAGATCAGGGTATGCTCTACCTGCTCAAGAATATACGGACGATCCGGGACATGATGCAGGAGGGGAAGCTGATTGAAGCGGCCGAACTATTTAATGAAATACCGGTGGATATTTTTAAGGCGTCCCTCGTGGTCATGCTGAACCGCCTGCACGTGTATCTGTCAGGCAGGGACCTGTCGAGCGCCGTCAAAATGAGCGAGACCATTCTCCAGGAGCTGGAAACGGCCTGGAACTAGGGGACACGATGAAAAGCGCCGGGTTTTTCAGCGCGTCCCTAAAGGAGGAACCATGTTAAAATCAATTACGGTTTTTACGGAAGAGCTGGATGACGGTGAAGGGGCGGCCCGGGAGATACTCGAAAAACTCAAGGGGTTTGAGCTGCTCTCCCACAGCGCGGGAATCATTTTTTGCACCCCCGACTTTGTAACCGAAGGGGTGTATGAGGCCGTGGCAAAGGCTCTGCCCTTTGAAGTTGTGGGCGCCACAACCCTGAGCCAGTCAACCAACAGCGGTTTCGGCGAATTCATGCTCACCCTGACGGTCCTCACCGGGGACGACGTTGTGTTCGGCGCGGGGGTCTCCGGCGAAATTCCCGCGCCCGGCGGCGCGGAGGAGGCCCTCCTCCCGGCGGTGGAACAGGCAAGGGCAAAACTGAAAGGGGAAGCCCCCAGGATGGTCATGGCTTTTTGCCCGACCAGTCCGGCGGGTTCTCCCAACGACCGGTATGTCGACACCCTTACGAAACTCGCCGGGGGGATTCCCGTGTTCGGCGGCATAAGCCTGGATTACAGCGTATCGGTCACCGAAGACGCCTACTGTTTTTACAATGACAGGGCGTCCAAAAACCGCGCGGTGACTCTGCTCATCGGCGGCAATATTCAGCCCCGGTTCTTTTTTGCCACCCTGCTCGACGATACGCGCCTGCCGTACTCCGGGGAGATCACCGGCGCGCGGGATGCGAGTGTCTACAGCATCAACGGCGAGAGCGCCATCAAATACTTCGAGCGCGCGGGCTTTGCCAAGGGCGGCAAACTCGATGAGGGTTTCCGCTTCATGCCGGCGCTCCTGGACGTGTCAAAGGCCGAGGGGTTTGAGGGGGTGCCTCCGTTCTTCCGCAATTTCCAGGCGGCGAATCCTGACGGCAGCATTTACTGCATGGGCCTGGTTCCCCAGGGGAGTATCTTTACCCTTTCGCGGCTTGATGCGGATGCCTGCGAGCGGGCGGACGCGGACCTGATAGATCGCGTCAAAAAAGCCGCCCCGGACGCGCGGGCCCTCTTCGTCATCTGCTGCGACGGGCGCAGGCTGGCGCTCATGCTTGACAAAACCCGGGGCATTCGTTTTTACCACGAGCGCCTCAAAGACTTCGCCCCCTTTGTCTCCGCCTACAGCGCCGGAGAAATCTGTCCCCTCCTGCACGATGAAAACCGCACCGTCAACCGGCTCCAGATGTTCACCACCGCGATATGCGTTTTGTAGATTTTTAGAAGGATAGCATGAACGAACAGGAACAGGCCGATACCGTTGAAAGCCTCCGCGCCGCCCTGGATGAGGCCCGGCGTGAGCTAAAGCACAGTGAGCTGACCATCAAAAAACTCCAGCGGGAAATGCGGACCCGGGAGAAGGATATGGGCCTCGTTATTTCCAACATCGCTACCTGGCAGGGGATGTATACCGGCCTGCGGGACGAAGTTAATCTCAGAATGCTCTATATCAATGAACTTCTCCGTTTCTGTCCCGACATCATTTTCCTCCTCGATTCGGAAAAGCGCTTCGTCCTGGCGACCCAGGCCTTCCTCAATCTTGCCGGCCGTAATGACCTGGAGATAATCAAGGGCAGAACCTTCCTGTCCTATGCGGAACAGGTCCTGCCCCCGGATGTGCGGGACCAACTGGCCCTGGCTATCGACAGGGCGGAGCCGGCCGATGATCCTGATTCATTCAACGTTACGATTGAGGGCAGGCATTATTCCGTCAATGTTATTGCCTTCGGCAGGGGCGTAAAAGTTTCCGGTGTTCTGGTCCTCATGCACGACATCACCATCCCAACCACGAGGAAGGGCGTCGCATTTACCGACTACATCAACCTGGAGTTTTTCCAGAAATTTCAGGATATTTTCTCCCTGGCTACCGGCGTTGCCAGCATTACCGTTGACGACAAGGGCCCGGTGACGCGGCCGAGCAACTTTACCGATTTCTGCGACAAATACACGAGGGGAACACCGGAGGGTTTCAGACGCTGCAACGAATGTGACCTCCATGGCGGGCGGGAGTCGGCGCGGACAGGCCGTCCCGCGGTGTATTTTTGCCACGCGGGGCTCATGGATTTTGCGGCGCCTATCATCGTCAACGGAACCCAAATCGGATCGGTGCTCTGCGGGCAGGTGCTCCCGGAAAAACCCGACGAAGCAAAGTTTAGAAAAATCGCCCTTGAGATCGGCGCAGACCCGGACGAATATATCGAAGCCCTCCGCAAGATACGCATCGTGCCGGAAGAAACCATACGCGCGGCCGGTGAACTCCTGTTCCTCGTTACCAACAGCATTGTCCGGTCCCAATTAAACATCTACAGCCTCGAAGAACAGGTACGCCTGCGCACCCAGGCCCTCGAGGAGCAGACCCGGGTGGCTGAGGAAGCGCTGCTTGCGGCGGAGAAGGCCACCGAGGCCAAGTCGGAATTCCTCGCCACCATGAGCCACGAGATACGGACTCCGATGAACGCCATCATCGGCATGAGCGATCTCATGCCCCAGGACAATTTTACGGAACTGCAAAAACGCTACTTTGAAGATACCAGGAAGATGGCCCATACCCTCCTGGGTATCATCAACGACATCCTGGACTTTTCAAAAATCGAGGCGGGCAAGCTGGAACTCATTCCGGTCCACTACAACATCCACGCCCTCTTTGACAACATCGCATCCATGAATAAATTCATCGCCGCATCCAAGTCCCTGCGCTTCACGGCAACCTTTGAACCGCGCACACCGGCGGTTCTCTTCGGCGACGAACTGCGGGTGCGTCAGATTTTTACGAATGTCATCAGCAACGCCATAAAGTACACCCAGTCGGGCTCGGTGGAGTTCACCCTGCGCAGCGAGAACCGCGGGGGCGTTGAATCCATCACGGCTCAGGTGAAGGACACCGGCGTTGGCATCAGGGAAGAGGACATCCCGAAGCTCTTCGGGATGTTCCAGCAGTTGGACACAAAGAAGAACCGCTCCGTAACCGGCACGGGCCTTGGGCTCGCCATAACCAAGCGGCTCCTGGACATGATGGGCGGCTCTATTGATGTGGAGAGCGTGTACGGCAAGGGCTCCGCCTTTACCGTCTCGTTTCCCGCCGTGCCGGGGGATCCCGCGCAGGTGAAGCAGTCGGCGAACCTGGCTGATTTTGTCAAAGCAAAGCCCGGCGCAGACATCAATGTGCTTGTGGTGGATGACGCGGCAATCAACCTTACTGTGGCCCTGGGGTTCCTCTCGAAGCACAATATTGCCGCGGAACCGGCGGCAAGCGGCGCCGAGGCCCTGAAAAAAATCGAAGCGAAGGCAAACGAAGGCAAGAGATACGACATCATCTTCATGGACCACATGATGCCCGAGATGGACGGTGTGGAGACCACCCAGCGGATACGGGCCTTTGAAGAGGGGACGGGCAGTCAGGAAGCCCGTATTCCCATCATCGCGCTCACGGCAAACGCGGTCTACGGCATGAAAGAATATTTCTTAACCCAGGGCATGGACGATTTCATCGCCAAGCCGATAGAAGCTGCGGAACTGAACCGGGCGCTTGCCCAGTGGATGTCCCCGGACAAGCTTGAGCTGGCGTCGAAGCAGGACGCCCCCACTGCGGGGCCTCCCCAGGGAGCGCCCCTGTACCATGCGCTGCAAGGGGCGGGCTGCGACGTGGAGGCGGCGCTCTCCCACACCGGCGGGGATATGGAATTTCTTGCGGACTGCGTGAGGCGGTTCAACAAGGATATTGGGGGATACATAGAAGGGATGCGCTCCGCCCTTGCCTCGGGCAACCTGGACGCCTACCGCATCACGATTCACACGGTCAAGGGGATCCTGGCGACTCTGGGGGTGACCGGGCTTTCCGCACGGGCGCGGGCACTGGAGGAAGCGGCGAAGGCCGGGGACGCGGGGACCTGCGAGGAAGGCAGCGAAGGGGCGATCGAGGCGTTCATTGCGCTGCGCGGGCGGCTCGAGGGGGCGCTGGCAAGTCAAGAGGCGGAGAGCTCGGGCGAAACTACCGGCGCGGCGCGGGATCGGGCATTTGTGGCGGAGAAGCTGGGCGCGTTACGGGCCGCGGCGCGGAGCCGGCGGCTTGACGACGCGGAAGCCCTGGTGAAGGATTTGGACGGCGCGGTGATTGACGGGGCGGACGCGGAGGAAGCGGCGCTGTGGGGCGAGGGCTGGGCGAAGGTGAAAACGGCCCTCGAGGGCTTCGCGTTCAGCGATGCGGCGCGGGAGGCGGATGCGCTTTTAGAGAGGTTTAAGACACTATGAAACACAGGGCGGTTACGGCTGTTTTTGCGCTGATTGTTTTAGTTTTCGCCGGCTGCGGGTCGAACAACAAAAATATCAGTTTCAAAATCGCCCTGGACGCGGACATTCCCTCCCTTGACCCGGGGCAGTCCTACAGTTACGAATCGGTCCAGGTGACCAACCAATTGACCGAGGGGCTCGTGGCCTTCAACGGGGCGGGTGAGGTCGTGCCGGCGCTGGCACGGGAGTGGCGTCAGGCGGACGCCCTCACCTCCGTGTACGAGGTGCGGGAGGATGTGGTGTTCTCCGATGGAAGTCCCATGACCATGGAGGACGTGCTCTTCTCCCTGGAACGCACCCGGAACGGGGAGGACGGCACCTATTACGCCGATTACCTGGGCGAGGTGGCGCGGCTGAGCGCGGAGGGGTGGCGGCTCACGATTACCCTCTCCCGCCCCTCGATGGTGTTCAAGTACAACATGGCCACCAATGCGGGGCGCATCATAAGCAAGGCCTATTACATGGCCCA
>JAISTZ010000061.1 GCA_031272345.1 Spirochaetaceae bacterium
GACATGACTGAGCGCCAACTGCTGGCGCACATCAGAAAAATCAAGCGGGAAGTAGGGAAAGAACTCATGAGCATGACCCGCGCGGAGCGGGTGCAGCACCTTCACGACACCGCACGGCAAGTGGAAAAAGAGTGCGGCATCAAATTCAACTACGTTGACCGTCCGCCGCTCATCCAGCACATAGAGTCAAACGCCGACTAAAAAAAAACGCTGCCCCTGCCTGAGCTGATGCAGGGGCTTGATTTGACGCGGGCATAGTTTTGCTCTACAATATCCCCAGGAGCAACGACGTGCGCATAGCGATTTCGGGAAAGAGCGGGTGCGGGAACACCACCGTGAGCGCCCTCCTGGCGCAAAAGCTTGGGATTCCGGTCATCAACTACACCTTCCGCAGCCTTGCCGCGGACCTGGGGCTTTCCTTCGAGGAAGTGCGGCGTCTGGCCGAGACAAGTGACGAATACGACAGGATGATTGATTCCCGGCAGGTGGAACTCGCCAGGGAGGGCCCCTGTGTGCTTGCCTCGCGGCTCGCTATATGGATGCTGGAAGAGGCGGATTTCCGGGTGTTTTTGGACGCCTCCGAGGAGACCCGGGCCGCGCGGATTCAAGGCCGGGAAGGGGGCGGCCTGGAGGACATCCGGGGCGCCACCCGGAAGCGGGACGCCGCTGATTCCGCGCGGTACAGACGGCTCTACGGCATCGACAACGGCGACACGACCCGGGCCGACCTGGTGATAGACACGGAGCGCCGTTCCCCGGAAGAGATTGCCGCCCTGATTGTCGCGGAGCTGCGCCGCCGGGGACTGGTCCCGCAAACCGGAGCCCCATGACGGCGGAGGAAATCGCGGAATTCCGGCGGACCATACTCGGCTGGTACGAAGAACACGGCAGGGCCTTCCCCTGGCGGGACACCACAGACCCCTGGGCAATCCTTGTGTCGGAAGTCATGCTCCAGCAGACCCAGACCAGCCGGGTTGTGCCCAAGTATCGTGCCTGGCTGGAACGCTTCCCTGTCCCGGAGGCCCTCGCGTCGTCACCCTTGCAGGAGGCGCTCAGGCATTGGAGCGGCCTGGGGTACAACCGCCGGGCCCGGAACCTCTGGGAAACGGCAAAGATCATCGCCGGGAAAGGATTTCCCCGCACCGCCGGTGCCCTGCGGGAGCTGCCGGGAATCGGCCCCTACACGGCGTCCGCTGTGGCAACCTTCGCCTTCAACAGCCCGGAGGTCTTCATCGAAACCAACATCCGCTCCCTCTTCATCTTCTTCTTTTTTCCCCCGGACACACACAGCGCCGTCCCGGACAGGGCGATTCTTCCCCTGGTAGAGGAGACCCTGGACAGGGAGAACCCCCGGATCTGGTACTACGCCCTCATGGACTACGGGGCGGAACTCAAGAGGAAGACCCCCAACCCCTCCAGGGCAAGCGCGGGGTATGCCAGGCAGGGCAGATTCAAGGGGTCGATGCGGGAGGCCCGGGGGGCGATTCTGCGGGCCCTCTCCCTGGGCGGGCGGGCCGGTCTTGGGGCGATCGGGGTCAGGGAGGAGATTGACTACGCCCGGCTGGCGAAGGCGGCGGACCTCCTTGTGGCGGAGGGTTTCATAAAAGAAGAGGGGGGCGAATTTTTTATCGACTAACCCCTTGACATTTTTTTCCCGTCCTGGTAATCTGTAGGGGAGCAAGGAAACACCGGTGGGCTTCAGGGCTTGCGGGTGTTTTCTTCACCTTCCCCGATTGTGTAATGGTAGCACCGCAGATTCTGGTTCTGCTTGTGGGGGTTCGAATCCTCCTTGGGGAATGTTCAGCGTCACGGCTGCCATTTTTGCGACTGGTCCCTTCGTCTATCGGTTAGGACTCAAGATTCTCAATCTTGCAAGATGGGTTCAATTCCCATAGGGACTGTCATAGGGGGCTTCGGAAGGGTGACCGGAATTTTTGCGCCGCCCCTGCCGTATTTTTGTAATAAAAGCGGCAAATTCTGCCAATAATTACTATATGAGAACGACGCTGAAAACAGCCTGCTGGTGCGTCCTTGCGGGGGCCCTGTGCGCCGGGTACGCGGCGGCGGGGACGGCCCCGGACAGCCTGACGGGGGAGTCCTCCAGGCAGACAATCGTCGAGTACAGCAAGAAATACGTGGGCACCCCCTACCGCTACGGCGGCGCCGGCGCCGACGGGATGGATTGCTCGGGGTTTTTGTACACCGTCGCCAGGGAATCCGCGGGCCTCACCCTGCCCCGGACGGTCTCCGGCATCTACGGCAGCGTCCGCGCGGTGGAGGACGCCCAAAAGGAAGCCGGGGACATCCTCTTTTTTAGGACCCAGGGCACGGTGATTTCCCATGCGGCCCTCTACATCGGGAACGACCAGTTCATCCACGCCGTAAGTGAGGGCTCCAGCCGCGGGGTCATCGTGTCGTCCTTAAAAGACGCCTACTGGAAGCAGCGGTACGCCGGGGCGGGACAGGTGCTGCCCCCCTCGTCCGGGAACACCGGAGCGGGAGCGGGGCTGCCCTCGGCCCCCGGAATCACCCCCGGAGCAAACCCGAAGACCCCCCTCATTTCGGCCTTCGACGCGGACGCAACCCTCACCGCGGACTGGACCCTCTTTTCCACCGAGCGCTTCGCCCTCATATCCAGGGGCGGTTCGGCCCTGTTCCACGTCAGCTATAAGAAATGGAAAATTCACCCCGGAATCGGCGCGGGCATCGGCTACGATCCCACCACCGGAGCCTTCAACATCCCGATCTTTGTGTCATTCTCCCCGGGCGCGGGCTTCCGCCTCTACGCCGGAGGGATGGCGGCCCTGGGCAGCCTGCGCCTCCCGGACACGGACAAGGCCCTTTCCCAGGCGTTTTTCCCGGGCATCCTGGGCGTGTCCTGGCAGTTCCCGGTGATTACGGCGGCCCGGGCCGGCTTTGCCCTGATTCAGGACGTCCGCTACCAGGTCTACTATGACAGCGACCGCGTGGCCCTTCCGCCGGGCGAATCCATGGCCGCGGGGCTTGTCTTTTCCACGGGAATTCGTGTATCCTTTTTTGGTAATGAATGGTGAACATCCCACAGGAAAAAAACTCTCCCCCCTGAAAGTCCTCCCGGCTCTGGCGATCCTTGCGGCCCTTGGGGTCTCCTGTTCCCCCAGGGCGGCCCTCACGATTTTGCCGGACTCATCCATGACCTGGGAGATCTCCGTTCCGATAGAAAAGGCCCCGTCGGAATTCATCGCATCCTCCACCGGGGGGATCGCCGGGGCGCCCGTCTTCAATGCCGGTGTCCTGGAGTCGCGTTTAAAACGCCGGGGGTTCACCGCCGTGTCCGTAACCTCCGCAACGGACACCCTGCTCGCCTTCACCGCCAGGGCGGACTCCGCAAAGGCCGTGTTCGCCTCGGCCCCCGGGGTCTTCTCCTTCACCCCCAAAACACCGCGGAACAGCGCGTCCCTCCGCATCTCGATCGACCACAGCACCGTCGGGGAGCTGCTGGCCCTCTTTCCCCCGGAAACCGTGGAATACCTTGACTTTTTTTTCGCCCCCCTCTTCACGGGGGAAGTCATGTCTCAAAATGACTACATCGGCGTCATAGAAGCGGTTTACGGCAGGGGAATGGCCGAGGCCCTAAAAAAAAGCGTCGTTTCCATAGCCTTTGTGCTGCCGGGCCAGGTTTCCACGGTCCAATCGCCGGCCTTTGTCAACACCTCCACCGGGGGGAACAAAGCCACCCTGTCGATGCCCCTCGGGGCGCTCCTTTCGGCAACGGAGACTCTCTCCTTCAACCTGGAGTGGAAGTAGACGCGCTTCCCTGGGGTGACTGGTTTTTCATCGCGCATCTGGAGTGACTATTCGGGCAGGGGATTGTTTTTTTCCTTGACAAAGGCCCCGTCCGCAAAGGCCCGCTCCTTGAGGAACCGGTATGCCTGCACGTGGGCGGCGGTCATGTAGGGAATCAGCCACAAAAAGCCGATGCCCGCGGAAAGGAGCGAAAGGAATATCCATCCGGCAAAGCTCATCTCCAGCAAAAGCAGCTTGAACCTGTGGCCCCGGGTCATCACCACGCTGGCCCTGAGGCACTTCGACACCGAAACCGTGGGGTATTCGGCCAGTAAAAACATGAGCTGCGAGTAGGCGATTATCCTGTTGATGTAGACAACCGTCCCGAAGAGCGCCGTCAGACTCGCGATGAACACGAAGGCCGGGGCGGACAGGGGTCCCTGCCTTAGGGCGATGGGGATGAAATCGCTCCGGTCAACCCTGAGAAAGACCGCGCACAGACCGATGACCAGGCCGCACAGGACCAAGATGAGGAGCCCCCACAGGAAAAGCCGCAGGGACACCAACAGGAGGGCGCGCACACCCTTGCCCCACCGGTTCAGCCCCTCAAGGAACGTGCCGAAGGTGACGTCCCCCTGGGAGGTGCAGAGGAGCACGTAGAACCGCGCCAGGGCAAAGGAAAACGCGCCGGTCACAAAAAAGTTTATCAGTGAAAAGAGGGGGCTCAGAAGCCGCCCCCTGGGGGGCCCGTAAAGAGCGCCGGGGCGCGGAAATCCGAACCCGCCGGACCACCTGAAGGAAAAATCGCCCCAAAAGCGGCTGATGTTGTCCCAGTCGCAGGCGATTCCCGCGGAATTCAGGAGGATGTGGATGACCCCCACCACCAGGGTGAGCAGAACCGCTGTCCCCCACCGGCCCCGCAGTTTTGAACGGGCCTGTCGTTTTAAGTCCCCAATCGCAAACATAATGGCGAAGTATACACCGGAACAGGGGTTTGTGCTATAGCCCGCCCCTGGCGCCAGGCACATGCGCCTGGCGCCAACAGGACTTGACAGATTTCGTTTTTTGATGTATCTTCAAAGGCGGAGAAAAGGAGAAAGTTATGCTGCTATTTTCAACAGTTTTAAGCTCCGTCGGCATAGCGGCCGTCATCGGTATTGGGATTTGGGTGGGTACCATACAAACCAAAGTTTCAACCGTAGAAAAAATGTCTGAAAAAATTGATAGATTAGCTGAGGACGTATCTTTTATTAAAGGAACTTTAAGCAAGTAAATGGACATCACCCAGGAACACATTGATTCGCTTTCCGTAGAGGAAGGGCAGATTTTAAAGGCCCTCGCGGGGGAATTGCATATCCGGGAGGGGCAGGCGGCGGCGGTCGTCTCGTTGCTCAAAGAAGGGTGCACGATTCCCTTTATTTCGCGCTACCGCAAGGAGCAGCACGGGTCCCTGGACGAGGTGCAGGTGCGGGACATCGACCACCTGTACAAAAAACTGACCAACCTGGAGACCCGGCGGCTGGAAATTCTCCGGGGCATCTTCAGCCAGGGCAAGCTCACGGAGTCCCTCTACGGGGCGGTCATGCACGGGGCGACCCTCACGGAGCTGGAGGACCTGTGGCTCCCCTTCAAAAAAAAGAAGAAAACCAGGGGCATGGCGGCCGTCGAAAAGGGCCTGGAGCCCCTGGCGGAGGCCATGCTCGTGATGGAAGGGCCGGCCCTGGAAGCGCTCGCAAGAAATTTCGTGCGGGAAGATCCGGAACACCCTGAGCTTTCCGTGCCCACCCCCGAAGACGCCCTGGCCGGGGCGCGGGACATCATCGCCGAGCGGACGGCCCAGGACAGCGGAAACCGCGCCGCGGTGCGGGCCTTCTACCTCAAAACCGGCAAAATCACGGTGAAGGGCCTGGGGGACGAAGAAGCCGCAAAGACCTCTGAATACAGGATGTATTGGGACTTTTCGGAGCCCCTTAACCAGATTAAACCCCACCGGGTGCTGGCCATAAACCGGGGCGAGCGGGAGGGGCAGCTCGACGTCACCATAGACGTGGACCTCGACGGGGCGATCGCCCTCCTCAAGGGCAGAGTCACCCTGCACAACACCCACCACGGGGACGCAATCGAGGACGGCCTGGTGCGGCTCCTTTCCCCGGCGGTAACCCGGGAGATCCGCAGCGACCAGACCGACGAGGCCGACGGCCACGGCATCACCGTGTTCAGCGAGAACCTGCGGAACCTGCTCATGCAGCAGCCCATCAAGGGAACCCGTGTGCTGGGCATCGACCCGGGCATACGCACGGGCACCAAGTGCGCGGCCCTGGACGAGACGGGCAAGTACCTGGGCTACTTCGTGATAAACCAGCAGACCAACCCCGCGGCAGCGGAGGCCGCCATAAAAAAGGCTATCGAACACTACCAGGTGCGCCTGGTCGCCGTGGGGAACGGCACGGGCACCAGGGAGGTGCAGGAAATCGTCTCCAGGGTCATCCAGGGCAGCTTCCCGGAGGTGCCCTACACGGTGGTGGACGAGGACGGGGCCTCGGTGTATTCCGCCAGCGACACGGCCCGGGAGGAATTCCCCGGCCTCGACCTGACCATCCGGGGGGCCATTTCCATCGGCAGGCGCCTCCAGGACCCCCTGGCGGAGCTCGTCAAGATCGACCCCAAGTCCATCGGGGTGGGCCTCTACCAGCACGATGTCAACCAAAAGCGCCTCTCGGAGATGCTGGACGAGGTGGTGGGCTCCGTGGTGAACAATGTGGGAGTCAACCTGAACACGGCCAGCCACTCCCTCCTCAAGTACGTGTCGGGAATCAATTCGTCCCTGGCAAAGAAGATAGTCGCCTTCAGGGACGAAAACGGCCCCATCCTTACCAGGGAGGCCCTCAGGGGCATCAGCGGCATGGGGGACAAGACCTTCGAGCAGTGCGCGGGGTTCCTCAAAATCCCGGAAAGCGCCGACCCCCTGGACAAGACCTGGGTTCACCCGGAGAACTACCCCGCGGCCAGGGAAGTCCTCCCGGTCATCAAGGAAGGGGGGGACGTTCCTTCGGGCCTCAGGGAGGACCTCATGGCCAGGTACGGCATCGGGGACGCCACCATGGGGGACATCATCGAGGCCCTCAGGCGGCCCGGACGGGACCCCAGGGAGGGCTACCCCAGGCCGGTCATGCAGAAGGGGGTGGTCACCTTCGAGGACCTTTCCGAGGGCATGAAAATCACCGGCAAGGTAAAAAACGTGGTGGACTACGGGGCCTACATCGACGTGGGCATCAAAGACATGGGCCTCCTCCACATCTCCGAGATGAGCGACTCCTTCGTGACCAACCCCTACGGCCTCCTCAAGGTGGGGGACCTGCGGGACTTCACGATTCTGGCCCTGGACAGGGACCGCAGACGGATAAGCCTGTCCCTCAGGAGCGACGCGGCCTCCCGGATCGGAGGCCGGGAGCGGACCCCGGGGCAACGTCCCCCCGGACGGGGCGGGGAGAGGGGGCTTGCGGCGGCTTCCGGCCCCCGGCGCGAAGGCAGACCCCGAAGCGCAGGCAGCGACGACGGACTCAGGTATAATCCCTTTGCGGGTCTTCTAAAAAAATAGCGGGTCCGGTCATTTTTTTGCTGTTTTTTCCTCATTTACACCTTTTCTTGACAAAAAATTTTCCGCGAATTATTATTCCTGTTAATTCAAAGAACTGCCGATATTATTTGTGAAGAGGTGTTGTTTGAACGAAGAAGACCAGGAGCGGAATAACCACTGCGGCATGAAACACACTATTCTCATTGGCATTGTTTTTTTTGCGCTCCTTTTGCTGTCCCTCCCTGTCCAGGCCCAGTCCGGGGATGACGAAAAGCGTATCATCCTGGTTTCCACCACGGCGGTGGTGCGTTCCCCGGCGGATCAGCAGTTCCTGGAGACCATCGTATCGGTGGTCAACAGGCACGAGGAGTTCCTGGGGGTGGAAGCCGTGCAGGAAGGCATGGCGCCCGCGTCCGGCAACTTCATGGAGGCCGACAATAACCTTGAGCCCGAATTCGTCATTGTCGGGGACCGTTCTCCGGGCACCAACAACCAGAACACCTACACCCTGATCCTCATCGACCTGAAAACGGGCAGCGCGGTCTCAACGGAGCAGCTCTATTACCGGATCGTCCAGGACATCACCCTGTATTATCTTACGAACATCGTCGAGCGGATGCTGGCCCTTATTCCGGCAATCCCCCATTTCCCCGATATAGAGCAGGCCGACTGGAAGTCCCGGTGGATATACCCCTATGCCCGCGTCGGCGGGGCCTTCAAGTGGTACCAGATCGAATATCTGTCGGCCACAATCACCTGGGAAGCCGCCGCGGGCGTGGATTTCCAGTTCGTCTCCTGGGAGGAGGGAACCTACGGCCTGTCCGCCGGGGCCGAAGTATTTTTTACCCAGGACATGCTGTCCTACTACCCCAATGTGAACTCGGATTTAGTCAGGCAAGTCTCTTTTACCAGCTTCAACGCCCTGGGGCTTATCAAGGGGAATTATAACCCCAGGCAATTCATCCTCTCCGCCGGGGGGGGGGTTACGTTGGCCTTTCCCATTGCCGGCGAATCGAAGATATACGGCCCTCCCCTGGGGTGGGCGGCTGTGCTGGAGGGCGGCGTAAAAGTCAAGGAAAGCATAGTGTCCCTTCATTTCCGCCTGGCGGGTGATTTTTATGAATTCCATATCAACGATATAAAATATACGCGGCTGGCGGCGGTCACCCTGGGCATTTCGTATAAGGCCGGATTTGGAAAGCGGCCCCAGAAAATTATCAGTGAAATGATGTGGGAACAGTGAGGAGGACAATGCGGTTCAGGTATGATGCAACGGGAAATCCAAAAAAAATCGCGCTCCTGGGGAGTCTTGTTTTTCTCCTGGTATTTCCCCACAGAATACACGCCCAGGACAAGGAACAGGACGCCAGGCGGGTGATTTTGGCGGGCAGCACCTCGGTGGTGCGCTCCGCGGACGACACCCTTTTCCTGAATGTCACCGTAACGGCCATCAACTCGAATCCGGGCTTCCGGGGGGTTGAGGCGGTCCAGGCCGGAACGACTCCCCCCACGACCCCCACAACGGTTTCCGAAATTTTAGCCCAATATGGTTTGGAGGGGGGCGACGGCGGGCTTGCCCCGGAATTCGCCATCATCGGCACCCGGTCGCCCAGGGCCAACGGCCAGACGGTCTACACGCTCATCCTGCTGAATCTCGTAAGCGGGAGCGCGGTCGCAACCGAGCAGCTCACCTACATCACCGCCACCGGCGCAACAACCGATACCTTGACCGCCATAGTCGGGCGGATGCTGGCCCTTATTCCATCCCAATCCCGGTATGCCGCCATAGTGGACACCCGGCAGAAGACCATGTGGCTGTATCCCTACCTGATGGCCGGGGGAAATTGCAGGTGGTACTTCCCCCCCGCGGGGGATGACCTCGCCCTGCCTACGGCGGTTATGTTTATGGGCGTCCTGGGGGCGGATGTCCAGCTCCTCTCCTTTGCCAATGGGCTGTTCGGAATCTCCGCTGGGGCGGAAATCGCTTTGACTCAGGATTCGATACCCTACGAGACGCTGTCGTCGGCCGACGAAATTCAGACGAATACATTGATCGCGTCGTTTTTGGAGCCCTCCGTCCTTTTAAAACTGCATTTTTATCCCAGGAAGCTTGTGTTCTCCGTCGGGGGAGGGGCGTATTTTATTCAGCCCCTTAACTATTCGGTCGCCTGTGACCTGCCCCTGGGGTTTACCGTTACCCTGGACGGGGGGACGCACCTCGGGCCCGGAATCTTGTCCCTGAGTGCACGGTACTCCAGTGATCTGGGATTGTCCTATATCTCCATAGAAAATCTGGAAAAAGAATTTGCACGGGTAAAATTGGCGTTTGGAATTTCATATAAAATCGGGTTGTTCAGCAGATCCCAGAAGAAGCTCATTGAAGTCGAACCAGGGTGGGGAGAGGTTGAATGAGGCCCGGGCAAACAAGGAGGCCGAGAATGAAAGGACATCACGGTGCAAAAAGAATTCTGGCGGGCGCCCTCTGTCTTGGCGCCGCTATTTTGACTCTTGTTTCCTGCGCTACCGGCCAGGAGATAAAACCCTTCAATTACGCCCGGGATGCGGACGATTTTCAACTGCTGGTTACGGACGTGATTAACCAGGATCCGAGCCGCTTCTACGTGCGGGTATCCGGAGGGGAGATAAGCCCGGCGATGCTTTCGCACATCAGAAGGGCCTCCCGCCTTACCGAGGGCACCTTTGAACCGGGCTTTGTGTACCGGTATTCCTTCTCGTCCGGGGGGGCTTCGTTTGTCCTCTTTATGATGGATGCGGTAATAGAGGAAAAACAGAGCCTGTTCACCGAGAGGGGCAGCACTACCAGCGCCACGATAGGGATGAAAGCCTGCAAATGGGTCCTGTACCGGCTGAGCGGCGGTTGAAAATTCCTGTTTTGCGGTCTCGATCAGCTTTTTCAGCGCTTTTTTAGGGGCTTTCCCGCCGGGGGAAGCCCTTTTTTTTTCAAAAAAAATTGTTAAATGCTTATAGTCGGCGTAAATTGTTCCGATGATAGTAGAAACACCCTTGATGAATTTTTCGTGCTGGAGGTGGGAAAAATGTATCGAATAAAAAGAACAGTCCTTTCGCTGTTTAGTTTTTTGTTTTTACTCTTCTTGATGGAGGCCCAGCAACCGCAAAATTTCCGCCAGCCCGGCCTGGCGACTATTGTAGGCAACAGCCAGGAGCTGACTGCTGCGCATCCAGCCCTCCCTCCGGGCACCCAGGTACGGATTACCAACATGGACAGCGGAAAACAGGCCCTCGTCACCATTGAGAACCGGAAGATTGCGGCGTCCAGCCGGCGGATTGCGGAACTTTCCCGGGGCGCCGCCACCGCCCTGGGGGTCTCCTCAAATGGTCCGATAAATGTGCTCATCGAAACGGTTGACGCGCAAGTTCCGGATGACCCGCCCGCGCCCACGCTGCTCTCCGAACCCAAGGTGGCGGCTGCAACGCCCGAACCCAAAGCCGAGCCCGCGCCCGCACCGGAACCTGCGCCCACACCTGCGCCCGCTTCCACGCCTGCGCCTGCGCCTGCACCGGCCCCCACTCCCGCACCTGCGCCCACTCCCACACCGGCGCCCGCGCCCGCGCCTGAACCGGCTCCCACGCCTGCACCTGCACCTGCACCTGCACCTGCACCTGCGCCCGCTCCCGCTCCCACGTCTGCGCCTACGTCTACACCGGTGCTGGTTTCGGCTCCCACACCCGCATCGGTTCAGACTCCCGCTTCATCTTCTACGCCCGTGGTCACACCGTCCAATGTGCCCCAGTTGACCTCCCAGCCCAGCACCATCGCCAGCGGAAACACCAGCGGCACGAGCAGCAGCAGCGGAAACAACAGCAACAACAACAACGTGGTGACCCAGCCGCCGGTGAACCAGAGCCAGACCTCCACACCCGTAACCAACAATTACTTTTATATCAGCGGACAGGACGGGCAAATCAAACCCCGGCAGGAAACCCCCTACGGCCAGCAGCCCTATGACCAGCAAGCCTACGGCCAGCAGCCCTACGGACCGCAGCCTTACGGACCACAGTCTTATGGACCACAGCCCTACGGCCAGCAAGCCTACGGCCAGCAGCCCTACGGACAACAGCCCTATGGACAGCAGCCCTACGGACAACAGCCCCACACCCTGCCGCCAAAGACCGTCCAGCCGAGGGCGACCCGGATAACGATTCAGTCGATTGTTCCGGAACCCGATGTAATACCCGCGCCGGCTCCCGCGCCCGTGTCTGCACCGGCGCCCGCGCCCACTCCGGCTCCGACTCCCGCGCCCGAACCGGCTCCGGCGTCCGAACCGGCTCCGGCTCCTGCGGCTCCGGTTTCGGCGGAGGCGTCAAAGCCCGCGGCTCCGTCAGATTCGGCTCCGGAGTCCCCTCCCAAGGCCGAAATCCGGTACCGGCCCGCGCGGCTAATCCGCCTCCCCGTAGATGAGGTTGAGAAAACCCTGGCTCCCCCGAAGGAGGAGACGCCCAAGGAAGAACAGGGCGATATGCGGAAACGGCGGACCCCCGGCATCATCAACCTGCAACTTGATCTGGAAAAGCCGGCCTCCCCCGCCTCATCGTCCGCTCCGGCGTCCCGGGAGGCCATCACCCTCCGGTCGGAAACCTCCGCGGGAAAAAAGCCCGCGGGACAGGGAAGCGAGACTCCCCCGACGGTGCGGATAATCCGGCTTTCCCCTGAGAACGAGCAGGCCTCAAGGCCGGTGCCCCCCAGGGCCCAGATTCTCGCGCCCGCTCCTGTGCCGCCCGCTCCGGCTCCGGCGCCCGCTCCGGCCAGGCCCAGGTCCCGGTCGGAAATAGGGAGCCCCTCCTCCGCCCAGGTACTGCCGTCCATGCCCCGCTCCGGAACCGGCAAGTGGCAAGTTCAGGTCGGTTCCTATACGGATCCCCGGAACGCAGCTACCGCGATGAACGCGATACTCCAGGCTTCGGGTCTGATGGCCGCCAGCCAGCGGATCGACGGGTGGTACCGGGTGTTCCTGCGCAACGTTGACGCGGAATTCCTGCCGTCCCTTGCCGAAATGCTCGGAAACGCGGGGTTCCCGGAGCTATGGGTGTATCAAGAATAGGAGTGAAAATACTACCATGACCGAAAGGGGAAAATTCGACCTGTTGGTTTCAGGCCTGTCCCCGGCTGAGCGGCAGGACCTTCTCGAAAAGCTCACCGGTCAGGGAAATATCACAACCGAACCCCTTTATATTGACGAAATTTCGGAGGAACACATCCTGGGCATCCAGGAAATGTACGCCCAGTTGCCGGGACATTCCAGGTTTTGGCTCTTTATTTTGAGTCTTTTTCAGGCGCGGCCTCCGGTGAAAATCTTCGAGGACCAGCAGATCGCCAGGATAGGGCGGGAAATCAACAGGAGTTCCCCCCTCCTGTTCGATTACAAACAGGGGCGGCTCCTGGCGTTGTTCCATACCCAGGTTGAAAAACTCAAGAACGCTTCCCACTTCTTTTTTACCGCCCTGGACGCGGGGTTTAACCAGGACAAGGGGGCCTTCTTCGGGTTCCTGGGCTCCCTGGAGATGCCCAACGCCCACAACGACCTCGAAGCCTGCGCGGACCCGGAGAGTCTTTCCGACTACACACCGGGGGCGTCGGAAAAGGAACTGCGCCAGGCGGCCTTAAAGAATATGGAAGACGTTATGACGTCCCTTTCCGAGGAACTCCGGGACACCATGTACGACGACATCCGCTACCTCTATTGTCTCCAGAAACTCGTGGCCTTCCCCTTCAACCGGCTCCTCAAGTCCTTTTCCCTCTCCCCGGGCATAGGGGGATATAGCTGCTATGTCGCCATGGTGACGGGGATGCTCTCCTCCCTGAACGACATCCTCCATTCCCTCAGGGACTTTCCCCCCATGCCCCTCCTGGAGTCCCTTTTCATCTTCCTCTTGCAGGAAAAGTCCCAGGAAGGCGCCATGAACACGGACACCCTGGTGCGGATGCTCCTGCGAAATGCGGAGGAGTCCCTCCAGCTCATCAGGGAATTCAACCGGCAGGTGCCCCTCACCAAGATTCTCCGGTGCGCCGAAAGGAACATCACCCTTTCCCCCAGGGAGGTGAGCGGCGGGGAAGACTGGCTCGTGGTATACCGGGAATACTGGAGGCGCCGGCTGGAGGACGCCTTCGCCGAGTACCGGAGGTCCCACCGCAAGCAGAAACTCGCCATGCTGTGCGGGGATGTGCTGAACGGAACCGCCATCCAGCCCATGGCAAACGTGGCCACCGAGGCCAATCCCACGGGGATTCCCCTCAAGGGAAGTTTCTGCATCTCCTTCCTGGCGGCCTTCTATTACGGGGTCTTCATGGGTGAAATCAACAAGATTCTTGAGCCGATTTTTATTTACGGGGAATTTTACCACAAGGATAACCGCAACAAATTCATGGAGAGCTATAACGACCTGATCAAACTGGAGGACGACATCCGGGCCTTTGAAACGAAAATTTCCCCCAACGGGATTATCGGCAGGCAGTTCATTCAGGCCATGGAGGACGTGTCGGATCCCCGGGTAAAACGGCGGAAGGTCCTGGCCGTGACCGAGGAGGCCTCCAGGGACGCCTCGTTGATTGTGGCTTCGGCCCGGCAGTCCTCCCAGACCATGGCGGGTATCCTGGAGGGGATTCTGAAATACGACACCCTCTCCAAGATCCCGAAGCTTTTGGGGCCCGAGCAGGAGTTTATGGGGCATATTGATTTTGCGGTGAAAAAATTTCAGACGGTCCTGCAAATTTTGGATGAAGGCGAAGCTCTTGAGAATGAAACCTAATGTGAGGTAGGCGTATGTCCCAAAAAACGGATTTATATTCGATGTTAGCGGCCTATGCGGGCAAGATTAACTCCGTGGTGGTGAGGGAGGAACTGTTCTTTTCGTTTTATGAGGAAAATTCCGGCAGGACCCGCCGGGGCGGCCGGTGGGACGACACCAGGAAAAGATTCCTCGCCGAGCTTGATGAGTTAAAAGCAGAGGGAAAATGCGGCGTCCTGATGAACGAGATGGGAGTCACCCTGATTTTCCTGCCCCAGGTCTTCCACGACACCCTCCTCCAGCACTACAACGCGGTGGAAATCGCGGACAGACCCTTCCCCAGCGAGGACACCCTGGGGATCAGGATACCCGAGCAGTTCTACCTCCGTCTGGATGTGGAAACCGACCTGTCCGGCTACTTTGAAATCCCCGCCGGCGGAGAAGAACCTGCCCCCATATCCAGCCCGCTTATCAAGATTGTCTTCCCGGGGGATTTCGGGAGCGCCATGGTGCCGGCGGAGGTATTCCCCAGGCGGTTTATCGAAATCTGCCTCGCCAAGGTGCAAATGTATCTTCAGAGCAGCGGCAACAAGGAATACGCCTACCAAAAACTCATACGCCTGTTCAAGGGCAAGGAGACCTTCCTCAGGGGCACCGTGAATGCCCTGTCCATGAAAGCCCAGGAATGTTACAGCGCCATCGCCGAAGGGGATGAGCTCACCTCGGCCTTCTGGACCCATTTCTGCGCCATGGTGATTCGGGACGCAAAGGACCGGAACGTCCGCCTGAGCGAAGACATAACCGTTGTTCAGGCGGTCTATGGGATCGACGCGATGAACTCCTGCTGCAAGGTCACCCTGGGAATACGGCGGCAGAAGGACCAGGCCTTCAAGGAACTGTGGGCACGGCTGAACGAGATGCCCTACATCTTCAGCATAGATGACATCGCCCAGTTTACCGACGGCAACGGAACGCCCCTCCTGGGCATATACACCAGGGGGGATCTGGAGCTCTGGCTCCGCAAGCAGGTGACCGAAGCGATGGAGGACGCGCTGCCGGAACTCCTCCTTATTAACGTGGAGAAGGGCGGCCAATACATCGTGCCCAAAAACAAGCTCCTTTTTGTGTGCGCCCGTCTCGTGGGGGAAACCCTGAACAAACTCAAGGGGGTCGTCTTTTTCCGGTGGACCGAAATTTTCAAAAAATACGCCAGGGAAAGCGCCATGGACGACGACAGGGATTTCGAGCGGCTCCTCATCAGGCAGCTTCCCGCCGTAAACCCCCTCCTCGCGTCCATGCTGTCCGACACCAAGCTCCTCCTGGTCTATGACGAAATGGGCGCGTCCAAGGAATTCGCCTCGGCCTCGTCCATACTCTTTGACAAGCGCCGCCTCCTGCCCTACCGTACGCTCTTTCTCCTTGACCGGCGGGAACTGGTGAAGGAAGTCCGGGCGAACCTTCCCCTGCGCTACACCATCCCCATCATTTCGGCGATCATCGCCTTCTTCATGCGCCGGTTCCACGGCAGCCGGAAGGTCCTGGAGGAAGCGGAACCGGTCCAGGAAAAGGCGAAAACCGAGAACAGGGAGGAGTCCCTCCGGAAAATGGCGGCGTCCATCGTCCCCCAGGGGGAAGACGCGGACAGTTACATGGAGAAGCTGGCGGACCGCTGGATGCCCCTGACCAACAAGGAAGCCCGGAAAAACACCCTGAACGACGTGAACAGCCTTATCCGGGACAAGCTCCGGGAGGATCTGCGGATGAAGAAGGCCGGAACCCTGGACAGGGACGAAATCAGCGCCCTGGCCCTGGGCATTATCGAATGGAACGAGTCCCTGAGAAACGTGAGCGGCAGGACATCCCTCAAACAATACATCGAATTATACATCATAAAGCTCCTTGAAACCGCAACTAAATAGACACGAAGGCCGGTCTCTGGTATAGTTGTCCCCATGCTCGTGAATATCAAAAACCAGATTCACCAGATTTTTATCAACCCGGTCTTTCTTTCCTGTGTAACAAGCTGGTTTTTCGCGCAGCTCGTCAAAACCCTCATAAAATTGCTCACCGGAAAGGTTTCAAGCATCAAGGAACTGTTCAGCCTGCTCCTGTGGCGCACCGGGGGTATGCCCTCGAGCCACTCGGCCCTGGTGGTGTCCGTGGGCACCTCCATCGGCTTCCGCCACGGCTTCGATTCGGACCTGTGCATCCTGGCCACGTGCTTCGCCCTGGTGGTGGTCAGGGACGCCCTGGGGGTCAGGCGGGCGAGCGGCACCCAGGCCAAGGCGATCAACGACCTGGGGGAGGAGCTGGACAGAAAGGACATCCTGGACTTCAGCCCCATCAAGGTGATTCAGGGACACAAGCCCCTGGAAGTCATCATCGGGTGCTTCCTTGGATTTTTTATCAGCCTGGCCTTTGCCACGCTGTAGCGGAGCGGAGGGGGTTCGGATGCGGGGAAAGATTCTGCTTGGCGCGGCCGCTGCCGCTGCCCTTGCCGCCCTGGGGACGGTGATTTTTTTTCATGCCGAGGCGCCCGCCGAAAGCGCCTGGAGGGGCTACAAGACCCTCTACGTCGACCGGGACTTTCCGGAGGAGCGGGTCCTCGCCCTCTGCGAGGGCGCGGGCGTCGGTGAGGTCGTCTCCCTGTCCGGGCAGCGGCCCCCCATCGAGTCCCCCTATCTGCCCGTAAGGGAACACCTCTCCTTCTACGCCGAGCGCCGGGCGAATTTTTTCTTCGACAAATCCTTGTCATACAAGCTGTATTACATCGACGAGCGCTACGGTTCCGCCCTTCCCGCCCTCAGGAGGGACATCCTCCGGGCCGGGGCCGGGACCTGCGGCATCAACGTCCCCAGGGCGCGGAACCGGGCCGCGTCCCTGGTGTGCGCCCTGGTGTTCCTGCTTTTTGCGGCCCTTTCCAGGGAGCGGGCGGTGATGTTCCTGGGGGGGCTCCTGCCCGCGGCCCTGGCCTTCCGCCTGGGGGAGGAGACTCTCTCCGCGGGAGTCTGCCTGGGGCTCTGGGCGCTCTTCCTGGTGCAGCGGGCCTGGGGGGCCAGGGGCTTCTGGGGGCTCTGGGTCAAAAAGCTCCCCGTCCCGATCGCCCTGGCCCTTGCCCTGGGCCTCACTGCGGCGGGAAGTCCGGTTCACGGGGGGCTCTTCCTCCTCACCATGGCCGGCGGCGCGGGGATTCTCTATCTTTACCAGGAGATACAAGCCGGGCTCGACAGGCGCTTGTCCTTTTTGCCCCTGAGAATCCTCCCGGCGCGCGCGGTCACGGTGATGACGGGCCGGCCGGTCTTCCTCCTGGCCCTTCCGGCCGGGGGGGCCCTCATCCTCCTCTGCCTCTTCCTTTTCGGCGGCAGGGCCCAGGCGTCCGGGCCGGGGGGGCCGGCGATGCCCGCCCCGTCGTTCCTTGCCCCCGGGGAGGGATTCGGGCTCGATGCCTACGGCGACTTTATCGGGCGCGCCGGCTTCGTCCCTTCCGGGGACTTTCCCTCCCTGGCGGAGCTCCTCAGCCTCGAGTGGGAATCCCTGAGTTTCCCGAACAGGCCCCTGGGGCCCCACGGGGACCGTGAAGGGGGCCTGGCCTACCTCTCCGCTCCCGCTCTGATTCCGGGGGGGGGGCGGTTCAGCGTTTCCGAGTACACCCAGGAACCGGGGGGCAAAATCCAGGCCGCCGTCACCGAATATGTATTTGACGAATCTTTTATTTCCGGTATAATCTCCCGTGTTGAAAGGGTCCTTCCCCCGGCCATCGAGCGGGTCCTCATCCGGCAGGGAAGGTTCGCCCTTGTCGCGTACAGCGGGAGCGGCGGCCCCGGCGGGATGATTCCGGTGTTCGTCCTCATCGCCCAGACGGTTGTGCCGCTCATCGGCATGGCCCTGTTTCTAAAAGGGAAAAAATTTGTATGACCGGCGTAATTGACAATTCCCTCATCGATACCTCGGTTTTTGCGGACTCCGTCAGCGCCTTCCTGCCCAACACAGCTTACGTCGCCTTTTCCCAGGACGGCATGAGGCCCCTGGCGGCCTGCGTGTCCCCGGGGGACCAGGTGTCCGAGGGTGACGTGATCGCCCGGTCCAGCGGCCCCACGGTTACGGCCGTGCACACGCCGATTCCCGGCAGGGTGGAGAGCTTCACCACCTGCCTGGCCCCCAACGGCAAAAAGACCCTGGCCGCAAAGATCCGGCTCTCCGGGGTTTTTTCCTACCTGGGCAAGCCCGCCCAAAAGGAGGACCTGGGGGGGGTAAAACGGTCCAAGCTCCAGGTGATCCTTGCGGAACGGGGGGTGCTGAACACCTTCCTGCGGCCCGTTGCTTTGTCATCCCAGATCGCGGCCCTCCCGCCCAGGCGGCGCTGCATCATCGCGGTGCGCCTCTTCGACAACGACCCAAGCCAACGGACCGATTCCTTCATCGCCGAGCGGTACGCCCCGGAAGTGGCCGAAGGGGCCGCTATCCTGGCGGGGGCCCTGAACGCCGGGGGAGTCGCCTTCCTCTTCGACAAAAAAACGAGCCCCCGAAGCCGCCGGATCTACACCGCCTTCGACTACCCCTGCGCCGGGGCTTTTTGCAGCGCCGACGCCAGAAAATACCCCGCGGGAACCATGGGGGAAATCCTTAAAACCGTGCGGGAATCCGGGGGGGGGCCGGCCTTCGCTTCCATCTCCTA
>JAISTZ010000166.1 GCA_031272345.1 Spirochaetaceae bacterium
CCTTTTACGGACGCCCCTCCCGGAAGCTGGCGGTCGTGGGAGTCACCGGAACCGAGGGGAAGAGCTCCACCGCGGCCTTCATCTGGCAGCTCCTTCGGCTTGCGGGCAGGAAGGCGGGGTTCATTTCCACGGTGCAGTATTCCGAGGGGGGGGACGCGGTGGACAACCCCGTGCACCAGACCACCCCGGAAGCGCCCGTCGTGCAGGCCAGACTCAGCGGGATGGTCCGCGCCGGGTGCGCCTTTGCGGTGGTGGAGGCGTCCTCCCACGGGCTTTCACCCCGGACCAACCGCCTGGGGGATGTCCTCTTTGACGGGGCGGTCATGATGAACGTGGCCCGGGAGCACCTGGAATTCCACGGAACCTGGGAGCAGTACCGGGACGACAAGGCGAACCTCTTCCGCGGCCTGTCCGCAGGGGGACATATAAAGCAGATTGACGGACGGGACGCACGGATTCCGTCCTTCGGCCTGGTGAATCTGGACGACCCCTCCTGGGCCTATTTTGCAGCCGCGGCGGGGGGCGCAGGGATAACCGGCTTTTCCTGCGGGACTCCGGGAGCCGAGGAATCCCCGGGCGCGCCGGGGGCGGACTTCCTGGGGCCCGGGCGCTATGTTGCGGAAAACATACGCGCCGGGGAGGGGGGGATTGACTTCCGCGTCCGGGGGCCGGAGTCCTTTTCCGTGGAAGCTCCCCTCCCCGGGGCCTTCAACGCCTGGAACGTGCTCGCGGCGGTCCTCGCGGTGAGCCGCCTCACGGGGATTCCCCCGGCGGTGGTTGCGGACAAGGCCCCCCTCCTCACCCCCGTCCGGGGACGGATGACCAAGATCGACTGCGGCCAGGACTTCGAGGTCTATGTTGACTACGCCCACACCCCCTCGTCCTTCAACGCCGTGTTCCCCGCCCTCAGGGCGCGGGTCAGGGGCAGGATTATCGCGGTGTTCGGCTCCGGGGGTGAGCGGGACACGGCCAAGCGGCCCGAGCAGGGCAGGGTCGCCGCCCGGTTCTGCGACACGGTGATTCTTGCGGACGAGGACCCCAGGGGGGAAGACCCGGTTGCCCTGCTTTCGGCCATAGAAGCGGGGTGTTGCGCCGGGGGGAAGATTCCGGGGAAGGACGTGTTCATCATCCCGGACAGGGCCGCCGCAATCCGCAGGGCATTTGCCCTGGCGTCCCCCGGGGACATGGTGCTCCTCCTGGGCAAATCCCACGAGAACTCCATCATCTACCGGGACTACGTCATGCCCTGGGACGAAATCGCCGAGGCAAAGAAGGCCCTGCAAGAGATCCTCTGAGTCGTCCTATCTGCGGGCCTGTTTTACGGGAAAACTCACCGACTGTATACCCAGAGCCCCCGGCCCAACCTGGTATTGGTGGAAATAAAAGGTGATCCGGGAGTCCTCCAGGAGGAACACGTTGAATTTTGTTGAATCCGGGGCGGTTCCCTTCCGTATCATGGCGGAAAGCTCCGGGTCCCCCCCAGGGTTGATGTTGTTTTCCAGGCTTGCCCGGGCTTTTTCCGACAGGTCCTCCAGGGACGAAAACCCCGCCAGGGGCAGCACGTCCTTCAGCCCAAGGACGTTATCAGCCTTTTTGTCCCACAGGATAGAGAAGGGAAGGGAGCTCCCGTGGGCAAGCCCGGCGTTCCATTCATATATCAGGAGGACGCTGTAAAGGCGCCCGTCGTTCCTGCCCTCCTGGTAGTCCACGGAAAAGGGAAATTCCCTGTCCGGGGGGAATCCCCGGCCTTCGGCTTTTTTGACGGCCTCATCGTTCCTGCGGACCTCGTCCTCGAAGAGGGAAAACATCGCCTTGCCGACAATCGTGATGACCTTGCTCAGCCCGTCCTCGCCCTCCAGCGGGGGCGGGGCGCGTTCCGTTATGACAAGGGTGTAGCCGTTTTTGTTGTCAACCCTGGTCGTTTTTTCGATCGCGGCTTTGTCTTCGGTCGTGGTTTTTCCTTCGGTTGACGCGCAGGCCCCGCACAACAGGGCGGCCCCCAGCGCCAGGGTGACTGCCCCGGCGCAGCGCAGCAAATTTTTTGTCATTTTTTTCCCATCTCCATTGATTTTTTTGCTGACCCGATGGCGGCTTCAATCACCGCGCTCCTGAATCCCCTCGCTTCCAACACCCGCACCGCCTCGATGGTGGTGCCCGAGGGTGAACACACCGCGTCCTTCAGGTCACCCGGATGGCGGCCGCTCTGGAGGGCCATGCCCGCCGCGCCCCGGAGGGTCTGGGCCGCGTAGACGTAGGCCTGCTTCCGGCCCATGCCCAGGAGCACCGCCGCGTCCGCCAGGGCCTCGATGAACATGAACGCATAGGCCGGACCGGAACCACTCACGGCGGTCACGCAGTCCATGAGGTGTTCGTCCACTTCCTCCACCACCCCGGCCCCGGCAAGGAGGGCCTTCACGGTGTCCACGGAATCCCGGCCGGCCCCCAGGCTCGACAGGGCTATCATGCCCTCCCCAATCGTGGCGGGCAGGTTCGGCATGAGCCGGATGAACGCCTTGGGCTCCGAGGGGGCCCCATAGTCCCGGAGGCGCTCCAGGGACACCCCGGCGGCAATGGACACGAGGATTTTCCCCGGAATCTCCCCCCGGATCTCGGCCAGGGTCTGGGGTATCTGGGCGGGTTTTACCGCCAGAAAAAGCACGTGACTCTTCCGGGCGGTCTCAAGGTTTGACGGGGCGGCCGCGCACCCGGTTTGGCGGGCCGCCGCTGCTGTTTTTTCCGGATCCTTGTCCGAGACGATGATGCGGTCTCCGGGAATCGCCCTGGAGGCCGCCTGGAGGAGGGCCCCTCCCATCATGCCTACGCCGATAAATCCAACTGTTAGTGTGTCCAGAGTGTTCATGCCTGCGCTCCCTCTAAAATCAATTCCCAATACCCCACGTCGAGCCAGGTGTTGAACTTGTAGCCGATTTCCCGGAAGTGGGCTATTTTTTTAAAACCGAATTTTTCGTGGAGGGATACGCTCCGGGGGTTCGGCTGGGTGATTCCCGCCACCAGCGCGTGGATGGGGATTCGGCAGCCCCCCTGTTCCCCGCTTTTGACCGCCTGGATGAGTGCCCCCATGAGGGCGCTCCCCATGCCCCCTCCGAGGCGGCCGTTTTGCACGTAAACCGACACCTCCGCAGACGCCCGGTAGGAACACCGGGCCTGCCACGCATGGATGTAGGCGTACCCCAGGGCCGTGCTTCCCTCTTCCAGTACAAGCCAGGGGTACGTCGCCGTGATGTCCCGGATGCGGTCCGCCATGTCCTCCGGGGTGACGGGGGTCTCCTCAAAGGTGATGGTGGTGTGTTCGATGTAGTGGTTGTACATCCCCGCGATCGCCCCGGCATCGGCGGGCCTCACCGGGCGAATCAGCCAATCCTTCGTGTTCGGTGCAGTCATGTTCCTGTCCTCCGCGGTCATCATACCGCGGAAGGGCCCGGCGTGTCAAAAGCGGCGGGGGGGAGTGGCTCTTTTCACTTGACTTTTTTCTTTTATTGTGTTTATACTTACTATAACGATGTGAATCAAGGAGCCCTAGGGCGATGCGGAGAGCGGTGAGTCAACCAACCACGTGCAAAATTTGCCCACCCCACAGACGAGGAGGAGTTCTCCCATGAGAAAGCTGACGTGGCTTGTGCTGACGGCGCTGGTTCTGGCGGGGTGCGCGAGTACGGGGGACATCGCCGGAGACGCGGAGGGCGGCGAAATCTCCGCTCTGGGCGCTGTCGGGCGGACTGTGGATTCCGGGCCGATGTACGAGGGCTCAGGCGGCGCGGGCCTGCGGCTGGCGATCCTTGCCCCGGAGAATCCCGGCGCTGGGCCGGACGAAACCTGGCTCCCCGCCTACATCCAGGGCCTCCTCAACAACAACTTCCGCAAGTATTCGGCCATCACCATCATCGACCGGCAGAACCTCGACAAGGTCCTCGCCGAGCAGAACCTGTCCATGAACGGCAATTTTTCAGACGCCGATTATATCCGCATCGGGCAACTCACCAACGCCCAGTACGTCCTTGCCGGGGCCCTGCAAAAACTGCCCGACGGCCTCTTCGCCCTGCAACTGGCCATAACACACCTTGAGACCGGGGTGCGCCAGGCATCGTTTATGGAAAACGGCAGTCTTATGACCCTCCAGAGCGGCAGGCT
>JAISTZ010000009.1 GCA_031272345.1 Spirochaetaceae bacterium
GCCCACAGGATGCAGGCCCCCAGGGCAAGAACCATACGCCGCGCCTTTCCCGGTACGCCCATACCCGCCCCCTAATCCGTAACGGTCCCGTTGCCCGGCTGCTCGCTCAGGTTTTCTAATCCCGCAATGAAGACAGCCGTGTTGGTTGAGCAGACGACTTCTCCGCCGGGCTCTATGGTGAGGACATTGCCGTTCAATTTCAGGGTCCAGCCCGCGGGAATCCGCAGGGTGACCCCGCCGGGGATGGTGAGGTCCGCGTTCAGGGTGATGGTGCTGCCGCTGAATGACGCCTCAGAGCCGCAGACCACCAGGTCGGTGTGGTCGGTATCGTCCCAGCCGGAGGGGACGGCGCCCGTGAACACCACCGCCGTTGAATCGGCGGGGTAGACAAGGCTGTTGATACTGTGCGGGCTGATGACGACGCCCCCCATGGCGGTGAGGGTCCCGCCGATGGTGTTGGTTAAGCCAAAATAGCCGTCATTCTGCGTGATGAGTACACCCCCCAGCATGGTAACACTGCCCTGTATAGCGGGCGCCCCTTCATGATAGCCTTCCGCGATGAAGATTCCTTCGGTGTTACGGCTGCTCGCCGCCAGGCTGCCGGCGTTGGCGCTTGAAGCGCTGTCTATGACCGTCACCGGAGCGGCTATGAGGGCGCTGGACCAAATTGTATCTTGTTGGTTGCCGCCGGAGGTGTTTGTCCCTTCAAGGAGCACCGTCACCTGCGCCGCCTGGGATGCGTCGATACTTCTAAATGTCGTAGACCAGCCCCCGGGGACTAGAACTTTTCCGAGGGTCATGTTGTTAAGGGTCAGCCTCGCCGTAGCGTCGGGGGCCACCGAAACGCTGTTCGCTGTCGGGCCCCCTGAGAGTATCACATTCGCGCCGTCCTGTATGGTGATCATGCCGTCGGAATAGGTCCACCAGGGGCCTGAAGTAGGGCTGTCCACATAGATGCCCCCCAGCCACCCCGCCCAGAACTCCCTGAAGCCCGCGCTGCCCGCGGGGAGCTGCCGAAGGGATTCCCCGGAAAGCTCCGCGTCCCCGTACCAGCCGATAAATAAAAGCCCCGGACGGGCCGGCGCGGGAAGGGGGACGGCCTTGCCGTCCGATAGGTAGGTTGCGCTTACGGTTTCGCTTCCCGCATACCCCGCCAGAGTCCCCCCGTTCAGGTGGTAGACGACGGGATACTCCTCGGCAATACGGAGAGCCGCCCTGGCGCTTTCGCCCCTGCCCGGTTCGGTTGCGGAAACGTAATAGGTCCCCAGGGGGACGGACGATGGGTGGGAGAGGGTGAGGGTTGAGCCGGAAACCGCAACGCCGACCCCCGGAGCAGGGGCGTCCCCCTCTGCGGCGGCGTAGACCCGCCAGACCGTGCCGCCCTTAAAGGGCGGGTCGTTGGTCAGGGTAAAGGTGACCGCCGGGGTCACGCCCGTTATGATGCACGTGGTTTCAGCCGCCGTGGGGGTTGCCGTCACCAGGACCAGGCCGGAGGGCGTATCCTCCTTCCTGCGCTTGCTCCGGGCTTCAAGGTACTCCCTCAGGGTATGGGGCCCGTCGCACCCCCCAACGAAGACCGCCGCGATGAACAGGAAAAGGGCCGCAAGGCAGAACCGCCCCCGGTTAGTTGGGCCGTTGTGTGTGTGCATGTGTATATGTGATGTGTGTGGGTATTTTTTTGCCGTGCTGTTCATCCATCACACCAATCCTTCTCTCTCACTGCTATACCGGAAAAACTACCAGCTTGGATAAGTCTAGCACAAAAAAAAGATTGTGTCAAGGACAAAATCTTGCCGGGGGTGCGGCCTGTCCCTGGCGTCAAACCCTTCCCTGTGATACACTCTCCCCGGAGGCTTTGATGACACAGGAAGACATGACAGCCCACAGGCGAAGGCGGGGGGAACTGGCGCGCTGGCTCAGGGACAACGGCCTGGGGGCCGCGGTTTTTGCGGACAAAGAGGGCGGCAGGGACCCGGCGATCCGTTACTTTACGGGCCATCCCTCGGATGCGGTCCTGGTGATCGCCGCGGACGGCAGGGCGGCCCTCTCCCCCTGGGACGAACACCTGGCCGCTCTGATGGCGGACGCGGACCTCTCCGTCCCCTACACGGCCTTCGACAGGGACTCGATCCGCGCGGCAAGGGGCCTCCTGGGGGAGCTCGCCGTTCCCCCTGGGGCCGCCGTGGAAATCCCCCCGAACACATCCCACCCGGACTTCCTCAAGTACGCCGAGACCCTGGGTGACTTCCGTGTTCTCTGCCGGGACGGGCCCGGGGCCCATCAAAAAACCAGGGACATGCGGGCCCTCAAGGACGAACAGGAAATCGCCCTCATCAGGGAGGCCTGCGCCGTCACCGACGGGATTATCGGCATGATAGAAGACTCCCTCCGGTCAGGGGCGATCAGGACGGAAATCGACGCGGCCCTGTTGATAGAAAGAGAAAGCCGCCTCCGGGGTGGAGAGGGGCCGGGGTTCGGCACCCTGGCAGCGGGACCCGGGCGCAGTTTCGGCATCCACTGTTTTCCCCCCTGCACCGGGGGGCCCTTCCCCGCGCCGGGCCTGTCCATCCTGGACTTCGGGGTGCTCTACAGGGGCTACACCAGCGACGTCACCCTCACGGTTACCCAGGGCAGACTCACCGCGGGGCAGGAGAAGCAGTTGGAATTGGTGCTGCAAGCTTACGACGAGGCCCTGGGGCTCTACAGGCCGGGGGTTCCCGTTGCGGAGCCGGCCCGGCGGGTGGAGTCACGCTTCGCGCAAGCGGGCCGGGAGCTGCCCCACGGGCTGGGCCACGGAATCGGCCTGGAGATCCACGAGTTCCCCTTCGTGCGCCCCAGCGCGCCGGCGGAGGCGGTCTTCCTGCCCGGCATGACGGTCACCCTGGAGCCCGGCCTCTACGACCCAACCCTGGGGGGCGTCCGGTTCGAGAACAGCATCCTCATCACCGAGGCCGGGAACGAGCCCCTCACCCGCTCGCGGATCATCCGCCTGTGAGGGGCCTTTGCCCCTTAATCGGCCCGGGGTATTGTGCCGTGGCTCAAGTTTCGTTACACTTTGCACATTGATGAACGCAGGGGGCAATGATTCTGGTGTTTGCACCGACACAGAACTACGGCAAAAAATCAATCGGCGGGAACGGATTGAAATTAGTCGGCCGGAAGGCAAAATCAAAGAGGTGCTGACAAAATATTACAAAGAGACCGAAGGCTGGCGTAAATCAATAATAGACTGGGCGCGTGAGATGGTGCCGGAGACCATATCCGACCCGGACGGCAAGGATGTGGAAGTTTCACGGACGAGCATCAGGAATATCATTTCACACGGCAAGGGACCGCTCAAAATTTTGACTATTCCGCATCTTCCCTTTATGCTTAAAAACGGCGTTTTATTCTATGCCGAAGCCGCGGAGGACAAACAGGGCAGGCCGGAAAAGTATTACAATTATGCGTATCCGGTGCATTTTGACGGCAGGGATTGGGCTGTTTCCATCACCGTTAAAGAGGACTATAACGGCAAACGTTTTTATGATGATGAATTTGTGCAGGAAATAAAATCAACGGATGGGCTTCCCAACGGCACAGGCCCTTCAACGCGAGGAAACCTGACCCATCCGTCTGTCACAAGTATACTGCAAAAAATTTTAGCTGTCAATCTTTTTGGATATGCTTTGCCCCTTGACAACAAGGGCGGGCAGCGGTAAGTTTTGCCCTCATGTTTGAACGAAAAACCAAAATTGTGTGCTCCCTGGGGCCAGCCACCGCGGACGACGCCGTGCTGCGGGACCTCATCCTGGGGGGCATGAACGTTGCGCGGCTCAACTTCTCCCACGGGGATCACGAGTCCCACGGAAAAACCGCGGAACGGGTCCGGCGCATATCCGGGGAACTGGGGATTCCCGTGGCCCTCCTCCTGGATACCAAGGGCCCGGAGATCCGCACGGGCATGACGGAGGGTGACCAAAAAGTCACCATCAGCCGGGGAGACAGAGTCACCGTAACGGTCGACGGCTGCCTCACCAGGGAATCCGCCGGGGGGAAACCGGCCAGGATGTCCATTTCCTGGACAGAGGGTCCGGAAAAGCTCAAGGGCGGGCATAAAATCCTGGTGGCGGACGGACTCCTTGAGCTCGACGTCCTGGGGACGGAAGCCGGGGCCGTGCTCTGCCGGGCCGCCAA
>JAISTZ010000074.1 GCA_031272345.1 Spirochaetaceae bacterium
TGTCCGCCAGGGAGAGACCGCGGTATTCTATGGCGTAGCCCTCAAGTTGTGCGGCAAGGTTGCTCGCTTTTTCCCTGAGAGCGCACAGATGAATGTTTTCCGGCTGCCGTTTTACCTCGGCAATTACGGCGGTCCCTTCTCCCTCGTTCAAGGCGACAATATCGATTTCGTTCTGATTGGCCCGTTCCCAATAGGACCCGATGACTGAAAAATTTCCTTCGGCGCTCAGTTTTTGTGTAAAATAACGTTCCAAAATAGCTCCGGAATAGGTGTTGTAATCCCGGCGCACCAGGGTTTTTAACCAGTCGAAATTCCGCAGTTCAACCGCGCTCCGGTATTTGTAGATAAACCGGAACCAGAAGTTCAAAAAATTGTCCGTGATGCGGTATTTTACCCTGCGGCCGGAAGGTTTTGCCAGCACGGGGCGCACCTTGCCGATCAGGCCGAAGTCGTGTTCAAGCCGCTCAAGAAAGCCGCCCGCAGCAGGGCCGTTTTCCCGATGCGCCGCCGCCCCATCACACAGGTCATCTGCGCGGTTTTGCGCGATTTTTGCTCCACCGCGTCCAAAAAAGCGATTTCCTTCTCCCTGTCGTAAAATCTCAACATACCAGCCTCTTTATTTATCGCAATCCCCATTACTGTAATGCCGGTTGCGTTATGTGTCAAGGGGGCCGCCCGAAATTTTACCCCAAGCCGGTGCGGGGCGCGGCCTGGGGCGATACCTTTACGCATCCCGGTGTTTTTTAGTATAGTGAACCTATCTTAAAGGAGGCATACATGCCGCTTCAAATCACGCAGGACAATTTCGAAAAAGAAGTTTTGCAGGCTGAGGGGCCTGTGCTGGTTGATTTTTGGGCCCCCTGGTGCGGGCCGTGCAGGATGTTCGGTCCGGTCATTGAGGAGGCCGCCGCCGAGGTTGAGGGACTCACCGTCGGCAAGGTGAATGTGGACGAAGAGGGCCCCCTGGCCGAGCGTTACGGCATCATGAGCATCCCCACGGTGATTCTCTTCCTGAACGGCAGGGACGTAAAGCGCGAAACCGGGGCCATGTCCAAGGAAGATCTCATCGGATTCATAAAAACCTAGGGCCATGGTCAAGGTCATTTCCGTAACGGTCCTTCCCCAGGAGGAACACCGGGAGGAACTCGTCAAGGCCAGGGCGGCGGCCCTCCTCGGGTGCGGCCCCCAGGAAATTACCGCCCTGGTCCTGCACAAGCGGAGCGTCGACGCCCGGAGGGGGAGGGCAAAGATCATCCTCCGGTACGGGGCCTATGTGGGGGAAGACCCTCCCCCTTCCGGCCGGGGGGCGGATCTCCCGGTGTGGAAAACCCCTGGGCCCGGGGCAAAACAGGCGGTCATCGTTGGGGCCGGGCCCGCGGGCCTGTTCGCGGCCCTCAGGCTGCTGGAGGAGGGGATCAGACCCGTCATCCTGGAGCAGGGGAAGCGCGCGGAGGAGCGGAAGCGGGACATCGCCGCCGCGGGCGTCACCGGGCGGGTCGACCCCTGGTCGAACTACTGTTTCGGCGAGGGCGGGGCCGGGACCTTTTCTGACGGAAAGCTCCTTTCCCGGTCAAAAAAACGGGGAAACACGGGCCGCATCCTCGCGGTCCTCCATCACTTCGGGGGGGACGCTTCCATCTTGACCGACGCCCGCCCCCACATCGGCACGGACAGGCTCCCCCCCATCGTCACGGCGATCACCGGCGCGATCTGTTCCCACGGGGGGGAGGTCCGCTTCCAGACCCAATGCACGGGCTTCCTCCTGGGGCGGGGGCGGGTTCTGGGAGTGCGGGCCCGGGATCTTGCAACCGGCGGGGTTCTGGAGTTTCCCGCGGACGCGGTGATCCTTGCGCCGGGCCATTCGGCGCCCCGGGTGTACGCCGCCCTCCAGGAAGCGGCAGTGTCCCTGGGGCGTGTCTCCCCTGTCCTTGAGGCAAAGACCTTTGCCTGCGGGGTACGGGTGGAGCATCCCCGGCGCCTGATCGATTCGATTCAATACCGGGGGACCGGCGACAGGGCCGGCCTTCCGGCGGCGGAATACAGGCTCGCCGCCCAGGTCGAGGGCAGGGGAGTGTACAGCTTCTGCATGTGCCCCGGGGGGATTGTGGTGCCCGCGTCGAGCGGCCCCGAAGAAATCGTCGTGAACGGCATGTCCCCCTCCGGGCGGAACACCCGGTGGTCCAACGCGGGAATCGTCGTGGAGACCAGGCGGGAGGACTGCGCGGCCTTCTTGGGCTTCCCCCCCGGAGACCCCAGGGGCGAGGACCCCCTGGTTTCCCTCACCTTCAGGGAGGCCGTGGAAAAAAGGGCCTTCCGGGAAGGGGAGGGGGGGAAAGCTCCCGCCCAGGGGCTCGCGGATTTTCTTGAGGGCAGGATGACTTCCGCGCTCCCCCGGTCGTCCTTTAAGCCCGGCCTGGTCCCCTCCAGGCTCGACCAATGGCTTCCCCCCTTCATCGTCCGCCGTCTTAAAAAAGCTTTCCGTGAATTTGACCGCGCCATGGGGGGCTTCGTCTGCGGGGAGGCCCTCCTCATTGCCCCGGAAACCCGCACGTCAAGCCCGGTGCGGATCCTCCGGGACGGCGGGGGCGAAACCCTTCCGGGACTCTTTGCCTGCGGGGAGGGTTCGGGCTATTCCGGGGGCATCGTGTCCTCCGCCCTGGACGGGGAAAACGCCGCGGCAAAGGCCGCCGCCGGGATGACGGCCGGTTAAATCTCCCCCTTGATGAGCCGCCAGGCCACGCTCCCCTGGGGGGGGATCTCAGGCAGCTTGTCCTTGGGAAACCACTTGATGTCCAGGAGTTCCTTCCTGTCCGCCCGCGGTTCCCCCGCCTTCCAGTCCGCCCTGAAGGCCAGCATGAGCTGGTTCGGGAAGGGCCAGCTCTGGCTCCCCACGTAGCGCAGGTTTTGTATGGCGATTCCGGCCTCTTCTTTTACTTCCCGGTGCACGGCCTCTTCGATTGTTTCCCCCTGTTCCACAAAGCCCGCCAGGCAGGTGAACACGGTGGTGTTCCGGTAGGCGTGACGGGCCAGGAGGTAGGACCCTTTTTTTTCTATGAGCACGATGATTGCGGGCTCAATTGACGGAAAGACGATTTTGCCGCAGAGGATACACTTCCGGGCGGTTTCCTCGGAGGAATCGTGGAGGGCCCCGCCGCAGCTTCCGCAGAACCGGGTGTTCCGCCTCCAGTTGAGGAGACTCCGTGCCCTGGACACCAGGCTCACCAGGGACCTTTGGGCCACAAAAAATTCCCGGATGGGGAACCACCGGTACCCCGCGGGCTCAGGGGCGTCCTCTTCTAAGATGAGGGCCGTGTAGTCCAGGTCCGGTTCGGAAAACCAGTCCAGGGCAAGCTGGTAGTCCAGGCATTTTTTTACGGTTTCCTCGTCCGGAAGTTCGACCCGTTCCTTCTGGACCAGGAGAAAATTCCCGCTGAACACGAAGCGGTTTTCCAAAATCGAATCGAAGGACCTGCTGATC
>JAISTZ010000080.1 GCA_031272345.1 Spirochaetaceae bacterium
TCCAGTCCAGCGCCTTCAAGTAGGCCGCTTCCCTGTCTTTCGTTCCTGTAGACCGCGCCCCTATGGTCGCGCCCTCCGCCGTCAAAAGCCGGACATACCAGAAGCCCCGCTTTTGATACAAGTAAAATCCCCGTTCCAGACCTTTCATGCGCCGCTCCTTCGGGCAAAGCAAAAAAAGGGTTTTTTACCCTGTTTGCTACCCTGTGCACTGCGCCGGTCTTTCCGGTGGCAATTTTTGTGTCTTTCAACCCACGCTAAGTCATTGTGTATCAACAACTTAGCGCCCCTTGAGCCATGCAGGCTTCGAACCTGCGACCCACAGATTAAGAGTCTGTTGCTCTACCAACTGAGCTAATGGCCCGTCACCATTACAGTAACACAAGGGTTGTACCATATTTTTAGGGAACGAGTCAAGGGGGATTCGATTTTTTTTCGTACTTTAAAACCGGGCCTGGGCCAGGGGGCGGCCTTTTTTGAGCGTCAGGGAATAGAGCAGAGTCTCCAGGACGATGCCCTGGGCCTCAGGGGGAAGGAGATGGGTCTCAAAGTCGGCCTCGGCAAGGAGGGCGAGACAGGCGGCGGTTTGGGCCGGGGACCACAGGCGGGCCGCGTCCCGGTATTGCCGCTGGGCCGCCGAGTGGCCGAACCCGGCCTTCTTGCAGTCCAGGGGCGACGGGGAGGGATGATCCGCGCACAGGGCCCGCCAGTCGGCGATGCGCCTGAAACACCAGACCAGCCCCGGAATAATCGCCTGGGGAGCGCCCTCCTTGGTTCCGCGGATTTTTTGCAGGATCCCCAGGGCGTTTTCCAGCCGCTCCGGGCCAGGGATCGGCCTGGTGAGGGCGTCGAAGAGGGTGAAGGCGGATTCCTCCCGGTTGTGCATGAGGAGGGCCTCCGCGTCCTGGGGGGTTATTATGTGGTCCTTGCCGTAGACCAGGAAAAACCGGGAACACTCGGCGGCGAGGCTTGCGGTGTTGTTTTCCACAAGAGCCAGGATCGATTCGACAGCTTCGTCCGTGATGCGGTAGCCCTCCCTGGAAAAGAACGCCCTGATCCAGGCTTCTTTTTTATTCTCGAAGAGCTCCCAAAAGACCCGTTTGTTTTCCTTGGGAACCTTGTTTTCGAGCCGCCTCTCGATGCCGTTCTCGCTGGATTCGAGGACCAGGGTGGAATTCCCCCCAGGGGCGGCCTCGTCTATCCAGGCGGCGATGGCGTCGATGTCGTCCTTTTTCTTGATGGACTCCGCGGACCTGAGGAGCACGAACCGGGCCGGGGCGAAGAGGGATTCGTTACGGAGAATCAGGAGGGCCTCGGAGACCTCCGTATCGACGGCATAAAAGGTGAATTCCTCCAGGTCGCCGGCCTGCTTTTTGAGGGCGGATTTTAACGCGGCGATGGCGTCTTTTTTTTCGCCCTCCTCCGGCCCGGTGAACAGAAACACCGGCGGGGCGCCCTTGCCCGGCTGCACCTAGTATTTCCTCTCGATCCGGAAGAGCACCCCGGCCACGGCTGCGTCGTCGTAGACCTGCACGGGAAAATCGGGGTTTTCGGGGACAAGCCTGATCCTGTCCGCGTCACGGTAGAACCGCTTGAGGGTGATCGCCCCGTCCACCAGGACGACCGCGATCTGCCCGTTTTCCGCGGTGCATTGCTTTTCGATGATGGCGATGTCCCCGTCAAGGATGCCCGCGCCGATCATGCTTTCGCCCTTGACCCTGAGGGCAAAGTAGGACTTGCTGGGTTTTAAGTCCGCTGCGGCAATGGAGATGTGGCCGTCGTAGTTTTCCTCGCTCATGATGGGCTTGCCCGCGGCAACGGAGCCCACGATGGGCACCCGGAGGGCCACCCCGAAGCCCTGGGATTCCCGTTTTTTTTGCAGAATCCGGATGCACCGGGAGTGTTTTTTCTCTCCAGAGGAGACAATGATGTAGCCTTTTTTTTCTAACGCCAGGAGGTGATCCTGGACGGCGCGGATGGATATTCCGAAATTTGCGCAGATTTCTCTGATTGTGGGTGGAAAAGAATGTTCGCGGTTGAACTCAACGAGGAAACTCAACACTTCCTTTTGCCGGTCCGTAAGGGTTTTCATGGTTATTCTTCCTCAAATTTATTTTCAAAAAGATTGCACAGGGCGTCTACGGCCTCTTCTTCGTCTTTTCCTTCAGCGCGGACAATAATCTGGGTATCGTAACCAGCCGCCATGGTGATTACCCCCATGATGGACTTTGCGTTGACGGTTATGTCGTCCTTTTCCAGCATAACCTCGGAGGTGAATTTATTGGCAGCCTGGGCGATGAGCGCCGCGGGCCTTGCGTGGATACCCGCCCGGTTACGGACGGTGATTATTTTCTCCTTCATACCTGCATCTCCTCCGACTAGTAGGAATCGTCACTGCTGTAATAGGCTGTCTGGGCAGCCCCCGCCTCCAGCCACTTTAAGACATTCCGGTTAAACTCTACCGCCGAATAGCACCCCATGGATTTGAGGCGCTCGTTTTTTGCCGCCGTTTCTATGAGAAGGGGGATGTTCCTTCCCAGCCTGACGGGAATTTCTATCATGGGTATCTCTACACCGAGCATCTCGGTCATCGCGGGTTCCGTGCCGAGCCGGTCGTAGACCTTCTCCGGGTCCCAGTCTTCCAGCTTGATGAGGAGCTGCACCTCCTTCTGCTCCCGGATGGCCCCGACCCCGTAGAGCTGCTGGATGTTGATGATGCCCAGCCCCCGGATCTCCATGTGGTGGCTGATGGTGGTGTTGGCCCCCCTGCCGAGGAGGGTGTTCCCGTTGACGCACTGGATTTCCACGTAGTCGTCCGTGACGAGCCGGTGCCCCCGCTCGATGAGCTCCAGGGCGGTCTCGCTCTTGCCGATGCCGGACTCCCCTGAGATGAACACCCCGATGCCGAATACCTCCACCAGCACCCCGTGGACCGTCTTTTTGGGTGCGAAGATATTGGAAAGCACCCGGAGGAGCCTGACGGAAAACAGGGATGATTCCAGGGGAGTCTGCAAGACAGGACAATCGACCTCGTCGGCGATCTCCGTGAATTCAGGGGGCGGCATGAGGCCCCGGGAAAAGATGCAGCAGGGCACCTTGTAGGAAAAAAGCAGCTTTAAGGTTTGCACCTGCTCCTCCCCCACGAGCTTGTGCAGGTACGCCACCTCCCCCTGGCCGAACAACTGGACCCGCTGGTAGGCGAAGGAATCGTAAAACCCGGAAAGGGCCAGGCCGGGCCTGTTTAAGTCCGGCACGGTGATGTTGTTGGACAGGCCCTTTCTGCCGCTCAGGCACCGGAGGTTGAGGGCGTTCTGTCCTGTCAGTTCCAAATCAAGCAAATCAAGAACCGTAAAGCCTTTTTCCGCCATAGAAATACTATACACGGAGTGGATTTTTTTTTCAACAGGGATGAGCAAAAAATCTAAAAAAAGTGATTGACAAGGTCCCGGCCGCAAGATATGGTTGCAAAATATTCAGGAGGCGCTTGAGAGGTGACGGTCAGGTTTGTGCACAAGTACGGTCCGTGGGCTCTGGTGACCGGCGCCTCCCGGGGTTTGGGAGCTGAATTCGCCCGGCAGCTTGCGGCCAGGGGGCTCAACCTGGTGTTGGTTGCCCGGTCCCGTCCCCAGCTCGAACAATTGGCATCTGAGCTGGAACGCGCCCAGGGCATCCAAACCAGGGTTGTGTCCCTCGACCTGAGCCGGGGGGACCTCCTCGATGTGCTGGCCCCGGTAACCGATCCCCTGGAAGTGGGGCTCCTGGTCAACAATGCGGGTTTGTCAACGGTGGGGCCCTTTCTGAACCAGGATGCGGACTACCTGGCGCGCCAGTTGCATACCAACGCCAGGGCCGCCCTGATCCTGACCAGGCATTACGGCAGCCTGATGGCGGAGCGCGGGCGGGGCGGGGTGATTTTCCTGTCCTCCGGTTCGGCCCTGCACGGCACACCCTGGAGCGCGGCCTATTCCGGCACCAAGGCGTACAACCTGATGCTGGCTGAGTCCCTGTGGGCCGAGTGGCGGCCCCTGGGGGTCGATGTGCTGGGTTTCATTGCGGGGCTTACACGCACACCCGGCATGGAGGCGAACCGCCCCAGGCCCAGCCCTCTGGTGCCCCTGGGTCTGCCGGAACA
>JAISTZ010000121.1 GCA_031272345.1 Spirochaetaceae bacterium
CGCCAGGAAAAAACACAACAAGAACATCCCCCTGGGTTCCGACAGGGTCCCCGTCCCGCCCCAGGAACCCGGAGCGAGGCTCCCGCCGCCGGCGGCGCCGGGTCAGGAAGCAAAAAAACCGGCGGCAGTCACTCCCCTCAGAAATGAGGGGGCCATAGAAATCATCGCCATCGGCATTTCCACCGGGGGGCCCAACGCCCTCCGGGATGTGTTCTCGGAGATTCAACCGGGCATCCCCCAGCCCATCGTGGTGGTCCAGCACATGCCCCCGGGGTTCACCGCGGAATTCGCCCTGAGTCTGGACCGCATCTGTCCGCTCTCGGTAAAGGAAGCCGAGGACGGGGAGGCGCTGAAGGGGGCCTGTGTGTACATCGCTCCGGGGAATTCCCACGTGGTCGTTTCCAGGGCAAACCGGGGGGGCATCATCAACCTGTCGGACGGTCCCCCCCGCAACGGCCACCGGCCCTCGGCGGACGTGCTCTTTGAGTCCGTGGCGCGGGAATTCCAGAACCACGCCCTGGGGGTCATCATGACCGGCATGGGCGGCGACGGCGCCCGGGGTCTTGCGGAAATGCGCCGCCAGGGCGCCCGCACCCTGGGCCAGGACGAGAGCTCCAGCATCGTCTACGGTATGCCCAGGGTGGCCTGGGAACTCGGCGCGGTCCAGCGGCAGGCGTCCCTCACGCGGATGGCCGGCGAGATAAGCCGGATGGCCTTTGCATCATAAGGCGCCGGGCGCCGCGGCCGCGTCCCCCCCGTGATACCGCACGTAAAAATCTGACCGGAGGGGCATTGACACTTTTTTCTTTTCCGTATAGAATACTTGCTATGCTGGGGTCTTGCGTGGTTGCCGCGCCCGCAAAGGTCAACATCGGGTTAAAGGTGCTGCCCGGCGCGGCAGGGGGCTACCACAATATCGAAAGCGTGTTCCAGGCGATTTCGCTCTTCGACACGCTGGAGGTTGAAGCCCTGGGGGAAGGGGAGGGCTGCGCGGTGTCCTGCACGGGCGCGGACCTGCCCCCGGAGAACACCCTCACCGGGGCGTACCGGAGCTTTTGCCGGGAAACGGGTCTCAGCCGGGGGGTACGCGTCAAGGTCACAAAGCGCATCCCCCTGTGTTCGGGCCTGGGGGGGGGCTCGTCAGACGCGGCGGCCCTGGTTTTTGCCCTGGAGCGGCTCTTCGGCCTGACCCTGGGCCCCCGGGGGCGCGCGCGGGTTGCGGAGCGCGTGGGAAGCGACGTGTTCTTCTTCCTGCTCGGAGGGGGGTGCGCGGTGGTAACGGGGAGGGGCCAGCACGTGAGGCCCATCCCGGCCAGGGGGGACTTGTTTTTTGTGCCGGTGTTTCCCGGCGCGGGGATGTCCACAGGGGAGGCTTATGGCCTGGTTGACCAAACCTTTGCCCAGGGGTATGCTCCTGTCGGGCCGGCCCTTCCGGAGCTGGAAGCCTTGTATCACGGTCCCGTGGAGGACTGGGGGTTCGTGAACACCTTCACCGCGCCGGTTTCGGCCCGGCTTCCGGCGGTCGCCCAGGCCCTGGGGGACCTGCACAATGCCGGGGCGGTTTTTGCGGACCTGTCGGGCTCCGGGTCCGCGGTGTTCGGCGTATTTGTGTCCCAGGATCAGGCCCGGAGAGCGGCCTGTCGGCTTTCTGCGCGGTGGGAGCGATGCTGTGTTGCAACCTGCGTGTGTTCCGGCCCATTGCCGGAGCAGGCGTTTTTAACGGAGCCGTCCAGGCGGCCCCAAGAGGAGGACTGGTATGCAGATTACGGAGACAAGGATTCGCAAGGTCTCGGCGGAGGGCAAGTTAAAAGCCTATGTAACGGTAACATTCGATGATTGCTTTGTTGTTCACAACGTAAAGATTATCGAAGGCAAGACGGGGCTTTTTATCGCCATGCCCAGCCGCAAGACCGGGGCGGGGGATTACAAGGATGTGGCCCATCCCATCAGTCCTGCCTTCCGGGCGGAACTGCAAGACAAAATTCTTGCCGAATACGAGGCCGGCCACGTGGAAGAGGGCCCGCCGGAAGAGGAATAGGAAGGGGCTGAAAAAATTCAATTTGGGACGTCGCCAAGCGGTAAGGCATCGGCCTTTGGAGCCGACATCCCGCAGGTTCGAATCCTGCCGTCCCAGGTACGGCAGGGCTGATTCATTCGTCACGGATACGTCGGCCCCGCTCAGATATTTTACCGCCCCAGGGCGGAAAACGAGGAGACCCTTATGGATTTAATGGTGGTCAAGGCAATTACACGCACAACCAAAGGCAAGACCGAGGCCGCAAAGCTCAGAAAAACAGGTATGCTTCCGGCGGTGATGTATAATTCAAAAGGCGAGGCGGCGATGCTGTCCGTGAACGAGGCGGAATTTACCAAGGTGTGGAAAAACACCACCCCGTCCACACTCATCAACCTGGTTGTTGACGGCAAGGACGCGGGTATCGCCTTCATCAAAGCCACGGAATACAACATCATAACAGACAAGAACCTGCACGTCGACTTTCACGTCATAGAAAAGGACCGGCAGCTCAAGCAGCGGTTCAAGGTGCAACTGACCGGGAGCCCCGTTGGGGTGCGCGAGGGCGGCAAGCTCTCCACCCACCTCACGGAGGTCACCGTCCAGTGTATGCCCGCGGACCTTCCCCCGCGGATCGTCGCGGACATCTCCAACCTGGGGGCCGGCGCTTCCTTCAGGGTGAAGGACCTCGTCCCCGGAAAGGGTGTCACGGTCCTGACCGATGGGGAGGCGTCCCTGGCGAGCATCTCCGCCCGCCCCTAACACCCCATGAATCGTTCCGCCTGTGTAAACGCGGACATCCAATCCTTTGAAAAAAACCTTTTCAGCGGGTTTTCCCGGTGCGGCCTTGCCCTCCGGGGAAGGTCCGCCGGGAAGGGGTCCCTCCTCATCGCCGTGTCAGGCGGGGCGGACTCCATGGCCCTCCTCACCGGAGCCGCCCGGCTCTGTCCCGGCACGGGGTTCTCCCTCAGGGCGATCACCATCGATCACGGAATCAGGCCCCGGGCAGAGAGCGCCGGGGACGCGGAATTCGTGGCGGCCTACTGCCGGAGCCTGGGGGTTCCCTGCGCGGTCAGGGCCTTCGAGCCCGGCAGGGTCGCCGCCCTGGCGTCGGAACGGGGCATGGGCACGGAGGAGGCGGCCCGGTTCCTGCGCTACCGGGAGTTCGAGGCCGCCCTGGGGGAAGGGGAGCGCCTCTGCCTGGCCCACACCAGGGACGACAACCTGGAGACCATCCTCCTCCGGTTCTTGCAGGGGAGCGCCTCCGGGCCCCTGGGGGGAATCCCCCCGGAACGGGGCCGGGTCAAGCGGCCCATGCTGGACATGAGCCGCGCCTCGGTGGAAGCCTACCTGACCGCCCTGGCCGTCCCCTTCCGCCGGGACAGCACCAACGGGGACACGGCCTTCCTGCGGAACCGCATACGGGGCATCCTCGTCCCCCTGTTGAACCAGTCCTTCCCCGGCTGGGACAGGGCCCTCCTTCGGGGGGCGGAAAAACTCCGGGACGACGGGGACGCCCTGGCCATGGCATCCCTTGCCCTGGATTGGGCCGAGCGGGAGGGCGGCGCGGGGCTGGAGCTCCCCTGGGGCACGTTTTTTGCCCAGCCCAGGGCAATCAGGCGGGAGCTCCTCTACCGGGCCTGGGGCCGCCTTGACGGGGAGGACGGCGCGCCGGGCCGCCTCCCTTACCCCGTGGTCTCCCGGATAATCTCCGGGGATCTGCCCCAGACCGTGCTGGGCAGGGAATTCGCCCGCCTGGACGGCGCCATCGTGGTCCAAACGTCAATACATCGGAGGAAGCTGCCGGGGCGGGCCCTGGGTTAATCCGTTCATGTTGGATCAGGTAACTGGGGCGCCCCTGAAAAAGTCTTGACAGTATGAAGTAAACTGCATACTGTGTTCAGACAGGTATGTGAGAAGGAGACAAACCATGGACGTTGAATTTCATCCTTTGAGTGAACTTGAAGCGCGAATGAAGCCCGACTGCGGGTGTAACCCTTTGGCATGATGAAAAAACTGCGCTTACGGCTCCTTGTAGCCCTGGTTCTGGCCGGGCTGTGCGTTCCGGCGCTCCGGGCGGAGCAATTCAGGTTCAAATATCACCAGGGGGACAGATTCCGTGTTCTGACCACCGTGCAGGAGGACGTGTACGTGAAGCCCAGGGGCGGCGTTGAGCGCCTGGACCACCACGCGGAGATCGTCAACAGGATCTCCGTGGAGATTACCGGCATGGCAGGCGAATCCGGGGTGCACAGGGCGGTGTTTATGACCACGGAAAATTCCACCTCCGCGGCGACAAAGCGGCTCTTTTCCTACGGGGAGGAATACACGAGTGTGTTCGAGCGGGACCCCAGGGGCCGGTACACCATCGGGGACGACTACTTCATGCCCGTGGTTCGCAACGTGCCGGTCTTTCCCGAAGGCAGCGTGGAAGCGGGGGAGTCCTGGTCCGCCGAGGGTGAAGAGGCCCACGACCTGCGCCGGCAGTTCAACATCCCCGGCCCCTTCAAAGCGCCCTTCACCGCCCATTACCGCTACACGGGCACAGCCGCCGCCGAGGACGGCAGGGTCCTGCACGTCATCACGGTCAACTATGAAACCGAGTTTATGAGTCCCTCCCCCAGGCAGCGGGGCGGGGCCGAACTGCCCCTGGTCACCAGGGTCGTTTCCAGTCAAACCGTCTATTTTGACAACGAGAGGGGCGCCATCGACCACTATTCCGAAAAATTCGAAATCACCCTGGAAACCACCGCGGGCACGGTCTACCGGTTCCAGGGGGTCTCCAGGGGCGAAACCGACGAGTATGACGAGCCCGCCGCTGTCCGGGAGGAGGCCGTGCGGGAGCGGATCAACGGGATGGACCTGGAAAACGTCGACGTGCTTGCTGACCCCAGGGGGCTCACCCTGCGCATAGAGGACATCCAGTTTCTGCCGGACTCCGCCGTCCTCAGGGATTCCGAAAAGGAAAAGCTGCAAAAAATCGCCGCCCAGGTGCTGAAGTCCTTCCCGAACAACGACCTGCTCGTCACGGGCCACACTGCCCGCACGGGTCTGCCCAGGAACGAGCAGACCCTCTCGGAAGAACGGGCCCGGGCAGTGGCGGACTATTTAATCGAGCTGGGGGCCTGCGACGAATACCACGTGTTCACCCAGGGGCTTGGCGGCACGGAGCCCATCGCCCCCAACACGACAGAAACCGGCAGAGCCCGGAACCGCAGGGTGGAAATCACGATAATGGACAGGTGACCCCCCGCTTGCAGCGCGCGCCGGCTTTGTCGGCCCGCAGGATGGCCCGGAGGAGGTCCCCCTTCCCGAAGGCGAAGGGGGTGGACGCCAGGGGGGCGGTCTCGTTCCAGTCGAAGGTTTCGGCAAGGAGGCGCGCCCCCTCTTCCGCTCGGCCGTACCCGAAATCCCCCAGGCGCAGGGGCAGCCCCAGGGCGCTGTTGAAGGCGAGGAGCTCTTCCATCATGCCGTCCTGGCCGAAGAGGGCGGCCTGTACGACGTTGCAGAAGGCGATGACCTCCCCGTGGACCTTCCCGCCCTCGCCGGTTTTGGTGAACGCGTCCCCCAGGGGATGGATGTAGGCGGAAACGTAATCACCCCCCCGCATCGAACCGATGAGCCCGGCCAGGAAGACTATGGCGTCAAGGAGGCCCGTGAAAAGCCGCCCCGCCTCCGGGTCTCCCTGGGCGGCCCCGGCGGCCGTTGCGAAGGCGTCCCTGCCCCGGGGGTACACAATATCCCATGCCTGGCGGGCGATGGAAATGCCCAGGGCGGTGTTCACGTCCGTGTGCCCGGTGACGGTTTGGGCCTCGAGCAGTTTTGCCAGGGTGTCCCCCATGCCGGCGGCGAGGAAGCGCGAGGGGGCGCGGGCAAGGAGCTCCGCGTCCGCCAGGACAAGACGGGGCGCGGCCTTGAGGATTCTGGAACCGGCGTAGCCCCCCTTGCTGTCGTAGATCACCGAAAGGGGGGTGTAGGCCGCGCAGTTGCTTGGGATGGTGGGGACGGTGATCACCGGGATGCCCGCCTCTTCCCCCGCGGCCTTGGCAAGGTCCATCACCTTGCCCCCGCCCGAGGCGAGCACGGCCCCCGCGCCGGAGGCAGCCGCCCTGCGCCCAATGGCCGCGATGTCCCCAGCCGTCGTGTGTCCCTGGTACAATTCCACGCTGAAACCGACACCGGCCCCTGAAAGGGCGCGGCAGAGGGGTTCCTTCACCGCGTCAAAGGCCCTGGGGCCGGCAATGATGAAAACCCGGGAGGCGATTTCCCGGACCAGGGGGCCGGCTTGTTCAAGGAGTCCCCCCTGGCAGTAATATGCCTGGGGCGCGCTTATCCGTATCATGCCCCCAGTATACACAAAGAAGGGAAAACCTGATACTATCACGGGCATGAAACCTGTAAGCCGGAGGACTGAATCCTTCACCGAGTCGGTGATCCGCCGCATGACCCGCATCAGCGACGAAACCGGCGCAATCAACCTTTCCCAGGGTATGCCCGATTTCGACCCCCCCAGGGCCATCACCGAGAGGCTCGCCCGCATCGCCCACGGGGGGCCCCACCAGTACGCCGTCACCTGGGGGGCAAAAAATTTCCGGGACGCCCTGGCCGCCAAGCTGCGCCGTTTTACCGGTCTGCCCATAGACGCGGACAGGCACCTGGTCGTCACCTGCGGGTCCACCGAGGCGATGATGGCTTCCATGCTTGCCCTGTCGAATCCCGGGGAGCGGGTCATCGTTTTTTCGCCCTTTTACGAAAACTACGGCGCAGACGCCATCCTCTCCGGGGCGGAACCCCTGTACGTGCCCCTGGTCCCTCCGGATTTCACCTTCGACCCCAACGTCCTGGAGGACGCCTTCAGGCAGAACCCCAAGGCCCTGATACTCTGCAACCCCTCCAACCCCACCGGCAAGGTCTTCACCGGGGCCGAGCTTGAGACCATCGCCTTTCTTGCCGCCAAATACGACGCCTTCGTCATCACCGACGAGGTCTACGAGCATATCATCTTCGACGGGCGCAAGCACATCTGCTTCGCCTCCCTGCCGGGCATGTTCGAGCGGACGATCTCGTGCAGCTCCCTTTCCAAGACCTATTCCATCACGGGCTGGAGGCTGGGTTACGCCTTCGCGAGCGAGGCGGTCATCGAAACGGTGCGGAAAATCCACGATTTCCTCACCGTGGGGGCCCCCGCCCCCCTCATGGAAGCGGCCATACCGGGGCTCCTCTTCCCGGACAGCTACTACGAGGGTCTGGCAAGGACCTACCAGGAAAAGCGGGACTTCTTCTGCGGCGGCCTCGACGCCGCGGGGATTAACCACATCAAACCCCAGGGGGCCTACTACGTACTCTGCGACATCGGGGAGTACGGCTACAAAAGCGACCTGGAATTCTGCGAGGACCTGGCCCGGATTGCGGGGGTGGGGGCCGTGCCCGGCTCGAGTTTTTTCCGGGAGCCCGTGAATCACCTGATACGCCTTCACTTCGCAAAAACCCAGGAGACCCTCTCCCAGGCCCTCGACCGGCTGGGGAATATCAAAAAGCTGAAAAAGTGACCTAGCTGCTCTTTCCCATGCGTTTTTCGGCGAAGGCCAGGAGGCGGGAGAGGGAAAAGGTCATGGTGAAGTAGATCGCCGCCGCGATGATGAGGGGTTCCATGGGGCGGAAGCTGTTCCCCCGGATGGTGTCCGCCGCGTACATCAGCTCGGCCATCCCGATGACCGACACCTGGGAGGATTCTTTTATGAGGGTGACGAATTCGTTGGCCAGGGCGGGCAGTATGTTCCGCACCGCCTGGGGCAGCACCACCAGGCGCATGGCGTCCGGGGCCGAAAAGCCGATCGCCCGGGCGGCCTCCATCTGGCCCCTGTCGATGGACTGAATCCCCGACCGGATGATCTCGCACACATAAGCTGTGGAATTTAACGACAGGGCGAGGATACCCGAAAAGAGGCGCTCGAAGTCCACGTCCCCAAGGCGCAGTGAGGGCAGCCGGATCCCCATCATGGGCAGGCCGTAAAACACGATGGCGATCTGCACCAGCAGGGGGGTGCCCCGGATGATTTCCACATACGCCGTGGCGGCCCAGCGGAGGGGCCTTAGCTTACTCATCTTTGCCAGGGCCAGGAAGGTCCCCAGGACCGATGCGATGAGGATCGTCACAAAGGAAAGGAAGAGGGTCGTCCTGGTTCCGTCCCAGAGCAAGACCCGGTACCGTACCGCGATGTCGATTAACGAGGTGAATCCTTTCATTTACAGCACCTTTGCCAGAAACGCCTGGATGCGGCTGTTGTCCGGGGAAAGCAGAATCTCCTCCGGGGACCCCTGTGCCAGGATGACCCCGCCGTCCATGAACACCACCTGGTCCGCCGCTTCCCGGGCAAAGCCCATCTCGTGGGTGACGATCACCATGGTGATCCCCGTGTGAACCAGGTCCTTGATGACGTCCAGGACCTCGCCGATCATCTCCGGGTCCAGGGCCGAGGTGGGTTCGTCAAAGAGCAGCACCTCCGGCTCCATCGCCAGGGCCCGGGCGATGGCAATGCGCTGCATCTGCCCGCCGGACAACTGCCTGGGGTAGGTTTCGGCCTTGTCCTCGAGGCCCACCCGGCGGAGCAGCGCCATGGCGGCCCTTTCAGCTTCCTCCCTGGGGATTTTTTTGAGCCGCTCCGGGCCCATGGTGATGTTCTGGAGGACCGTCTTGTGGGGGAAGAGGTAGAAATGCTGGAAGACCATGCCGATATGCCGGCGCACCAGGTTGATGTTGACTCCCCGGCCGTGCACGTTCTGCCCGTGGAAGTACACCGCCCCGGCGGAGGCCCTTTCCAGGCCGTTGACGCACCGGAGCAGGGTGCTCTTCCCGGAACCGGAGGGCCCGATGACGGCCATCACGGTTCCCTGGGGGATGACAAGATTCACCCCTTTAAGGACCTCAAGGTTTTTAAACAGCTTATGAAGACCCTCAACCCGTATAACCGGCTCGGCGCCGGGGACGGGCGCGCCCAAGTCCGCCATCGGTCTTACTGGGCGTTCGCCTGGGCCTTGGCGCTGTACTCCTCAAGCCACCTCTGCATCGAGCCGTCCTCTGTGACCTCCTTGATGACCCGGTTCACCAGGGCGAGGAGGTCTTCGTTGCCCTTGTTCATGGCAACCACGGCCTGTTTGTCCCCCTGGGCGAATTTGGCGTCGCTGAACACCAGATCCGGGTTGGTGGAGGTGTACATGCTCCCCAGGACGCTCTCGATCACCATGCCGTCGACCTTGCCCGAAACCAGCTCGAGCACACAGGCGGGCACGTCCTTGAGGGCAACCATGTCCACATTGGGGATTTCCGCCCGGCCCACGTCTTCCTGGGTGGTGCCCTTTTCCGCGGAGATCTTCTTGCCGGAAAAGTCCGCCAGGGTCTTGTACCGGGGGGCGTCGGCCCGCCGGACCATCACCTGCTGGGTGGAGCTGAGGTAGTTGTCGGAAAAGTCCATGGTCTTGCGGCGCTCATCGTTGGGGTTGAGGCCGGCGATCGCTATGTCGATGCGCTTGGACGGCAGGGACGAAAGGAGGGCGTCGAATTTCATGTCCTCGACCTTGAGTTTGACTCCGATGGTTTGGGCGATTTTCTGGGCCAGTTCTATGTCCAGGCCGATGACGGGCTGGCCGGGGGATTTTACGTCCACGAATTCGTAGGGCGGATACCCCGAGGAGGTGCCCACCACGAGTTCCCCCCTGGCCTTGATCTGCTCGAGCAGGGTCTTGTCCCCGCCGCCCTTGGCGTACACCCCCGCGGCAATCACCGCGAAAAGCACGGCGCCCATCACAATTTTGTTCAGAACGTTCCTCATACTGTTCTCCTTTTAAAATTTGAATACCGAAAATTACCACATTTCGGCGGAAGTATACAAGTCCTTTTGCAGGAATTCTCAATTAAAAAAGCCACGAACAGAAGAGGGATTTTTGGACACGGTCTTGTCTGACTTCCCCGCGCCGGGTACAATACCGGCGGAGCCGGGTTTTTAAAGTCCCCTGGGAGTGAAAACGAATGAAATTCACCGTGCTTATCGTTGACGACCGGCGGAGCCGGTTTTTAAAGTCCCTTGAGAGAGAAGGTCTATGAAGTTCACCGTTTTAATAGTTGACGATGAAAAAAATATCCGCGAGGGGCTTTCCGAGGCCCTGGGGATGGACGGGTACAACGTGCGTCTGGCCGAGGACGGCAGGGCGGGCTGGGGGTGCATCGAGAAGGGGGACATCGATCTGGTGATCACGGATCTCCGTATGCCGGGCATGTCCGGGGAGGAGCTGCTCAAAAGGGCCGCCGCGGAGAGTCCCTCCATCCCGGTGATCGTGCTCACGGGCCACGGCAGCATCGACAGCGCGGTGGACGCCATGCGCTCCGGGGCCTACGACTTCCTCACCAAGCCGGTCAACCTGGACCGGCTCTCCCTCATCGTCAAGCGGGCCCTCTCCAGGCGGGAACTCGAGGTCCGCGCCAGGCACATGGAGGAGGAGCTCCGGGGCAAGGAGACCTTCGAGAACATCGTGGGGAACAACGCGGAGATGCAGCGGGTCTTCCAGGTGGTAAAACGGGCCGCGGGCGCAAAGGCGTCGGTCCTCATCACCGGGGAGAGCGGTGTGGGGAAGGAGCTCATCGCCGACGCCCTCCACAACCTGTCCCCCAGGCGTGACAAACCCTTCATCAAGGTGCACTGCGCGGCCCTCTCGGAGTCCCTCCTGGAGAGCGAGCTCTTCGGCCACGAGAAGGGGGCCTTCACCGGGGCCCTCACCAGGCAGCGGGGCAGGTTCGAGCTCGCCAACACGGGCACGATTTTCCTGGACGAGATCGGCGAAATCAGTCAGAACGTGCAGATAAAGATCCTCCGGGTCCTCCAGGACAAGCGGTTCGAGCGGGTAGGGGGGGAGGAAACCCTGGAGGTCGACGTGCGGGTGATCGCCGCCACGAACCGGGACCTCAAGAAGGAAATCGCCGAGGGGCGATTCCGGGAGGACCTCTTCTACCGGCTCAATGTGGTGGAAATCACCGTGCCCCCCCTCCGGGAGCGCAAGGACGACATCCCCCTCCTGGTGTCGACCTTCCTGGGGGACTGCGCCAGGGAAAACAACAGGGCCGTCACCGGGATTGACGAAAGGGCCCGGTCGGCCCTCTACGCCTACGACTGGCCCGGAAACGTGCGGCAGCTGCGGAACTGTATCGAAAGCGCGGTGGTCCTCTGCGAGGGGCCGGTGATAACCCTGGAGGACCTGCCCCCGGGGATCGTCCAGGAAGCGGGGGCCGGCCCCGGGGGGGGGGCCATCCTTGTGCCCGCGGATTCGAC
>JAISTZ010000124.1 GCA_031272345.1 Spirochaetaceae bacterium
CGTCCCTCTTCAACTGCGCGGCCCTGGTGCACCGGGGAAAAATCCTGGCCCTTGTGCCCAAAACCTACATCCCCAACTACGGTGAATTCTACGAAAAGCGTCATTTTGCAAGCGCCCAGGCCCTCCAGGGAGACCCCCAGGGGCGCACCACGGTACGGCTGAGCGATGCCTTCCCCGCCGTTCCCTTTGGGACGGACATCATCATCGCGGACAGGGAACACGAGGCCATCGCCGTAGGGGTGGAAATCTGCGAGGACCTGTGGGTTCCCTCCCCGCCGTCGGTGTCCCACGCCCTTGGGGGGGCCACAATCATCGCGAATCCCTCGGCCAGCAACGAAATCATCGGCAAGGCGGCCTACCGGCGGATGCTCACGGCGTCCCAGTCGGCCCGGCTCGCCTGCGCCTACCTCTACGCCGACGCGGGTCCGGGGGAATCCACCACGGACATGGTCTTCAGCGGCCACAGGGTGATTGCGGAAAACGGCGTCATCCTGGGGGAGACGCGGCTTTTTTCAGACACCCTCCTCATCGCGGACATCGACGTGGAGCGGCTCGTGCAGGAACGGCGCCGCATGGTCACCTACGGGGACTGCGCGGGAAACGCGGCCCGGGCGCGCGGAGCGGGCGTCCCTGCCTACCGGGTGATTCACGCGGACCTCGACATCCCCGGGAGCCCCACAATCGGCTTCCTGCCCCAGGGAAGCGGCAAAACGGGGGGAGCGCTCAGGCGGGTGATTGACCCCCGCCCCTTTGTGCCGGGCCGGGAAGAGGAACGGGAAGAACGGAGCCGCGAAGTCGTCACCCTGCAAGCCCAGGGACTGGCAAAGCGCCTCAGACACACGGGCGCAAGGACCGCCGTCATCGGCATATCCGGGGGCCTCGATTCCACCCTGGCCCTCCTGGTGACACACCGGGCCTTTGAAATCCTGGGGAAGCCCCCTGCGGACATCATCGCGGTCACCATGCCCTGCTTCGGCACCACCGGCCGCACCCGGAAGAACGCCGAAGCCCTGGCCCGCTCCCTGGGCGCGGACTTCCGGTGCATCCCCATCGCGGAGGCGGTACGCCGTCACTTTGAGGACATCGGCCACGACGGAACCACCGCGGACATCACCTACGAGAACGCCCAGGCCAGGGAGCGAACCCAGGCGCTCATGGACCTGGCGAACCAGACCGGGGGCATCGTCATCGGCACGGGGGACCTGTCGGAGCTGGCCCTGGGGTGGGCCACCTACAACGGCGACCATATATCCATGTACGGGGTGAACGCCTCAATCCCCAAGACCCTGGTGCGGTATCTGGTGGAGTGGTTCATGGGGCGCGCAAAGACCGCCCCCGAGCGGGACACCCTCAGGGACATCCTGGACACCCCCGTAAGCCCGGAGCTCCTTCCGGCGCAGACGGGCGGCGGCATCGTCCAGAAGACCGAAGAGATTGTCGGCCCCTACGAACTCCACGACTTCTTCCTCTATTATCTTATACGATGGGGATTTGCACCATCAAAGATTTGCTTTCTGGCGGAAGAGGCCTTCCGGGGTCGCTACGACAAAGACACGATCCTCCGGTGGCTCCGGGTCTTTTACAAGCGGTTTTTCAGCCAGCAGTTCAAGCGGTCCTGCCTGCCCGACGGCGCGAAGGTGGGCACCGTGTCCCTGTCTCCCCGGGGGGACTGGCGTATGCCCAGCGATGCCGAAGCCGCCGTATGGCTCACAGAGATTGATCGGCAAGGAGCTTTTGCCGGGAAAGTCTGAGGGGCAGGGTGATGATGAAGGCAGTGCCTTCCCCCGGCTCGGAGACGACAGCGATGTCGCCGAAAAATTCCCGGATGATTTTGTAGACCATGGTGAGCCCCAGGCCGGTGCCGTCAGCTTTGGTGGTAAAATAGGGCTCGAAAATGCGGGAGAGGGTCCTGTCGTCCATGCCGGCCCCCGTGTCCGTGACGGTGAGGGTGTACCGGTCGTTTTTTACCTTTGACGCCAGGGTCAACTCGCCCCCATCGGGCATGGCGGCGATCGCGTTTTGCGCCAGATTCAGGAGCGCCTGGTTGAAGAGCTTTTCGTCCACCAGCACCCTGGCCGGAAGATCGTCAACCTTGGCCTCCAAAAAGAGTGACAACGTGATTCCCTTGCTCCGGAGCTCCGGCTCAAGGAATTCCGCGTACCGGGCAACCAGGGCGTCCGGGTCTTTTAAGGCGAATTCCGGCTTTACGGGCCGCACTGCCAGGAGAAAATCCACGATAATCTTGTTCAGCCGGTCGATCTCCTCGTTGATCACCTCCAGATAGTGCTCGGCGTACTGCTCCGCCGGCAGGGTCCGGGACTGCCGGGCCTTTGCCAGGGCCTTCTGCATGAGCTGGATGTGGATGCTGATGCTCCCCAGGGGATTCTTTATCTCGTGGGCCACATTTGCCGCCAGATTCGTCAGGCTGGAGAGGTTCTCCATGCGGCGGATTAAAAGCTGCTGGTTGAACCGCTCGGTGATGTCGTCAATTTTGATGATGAGCCCCGCGATTTTTTTGCCTTGCACCAGGGGCACCGCTGAAATCGACACGTGCCGGAAGGAGTCCCCGGCGATCTCCAGGGGAAATTCCCTGGAAGCGACCTTCTGAGTCACCCAGAGGGAGCGCACGAAGGCAGCAGCGTCCTCGTCGGCGATGTTTTCCCACAGGGGCGTCTCCGAGACCCAGGGGTCCGAGAGGGGCCGGGAAAAGGGCAGGAGCCCCTCGGCGGCCCTGTTGCTCTGCATGACGATTCCGGCGTTGTCGCAGACAATCAGCCCCGTGGAAAGGGATTCCAGGATTGAATCCTGCATTTCCTTTTCCTGGGAAATCTCTTCGATAAGCTGTTCAACCTGCTCGCTCGTGAGTTTTGAGAGTTTTTTTGATACCCGCTTTACGAACCCGTCCATGGGATTACGGCGCCTCCCGGGTCCAATTCGCCGCGTCAAAAATATCATCGTGCACAAAGACCCATTCATCGTCCGCGATTTTGAAGGTGTTTTTGTTGTGATGGTAGGCCGCCCATTGGTGATTGATGGTGATATACACGCCCTCGTCTTTCGGCGTTGTTGTAAGGGGATTTCCGGTGAAGGGATTTTTGGGCGCGTCAATGATTCCGGCGGTTGCAAGGACAGGGACATCCGCGTTGGTCATAAAACGGCCGTCCGTTGCAAGCGGCCCGTGGGCGTTGAAATCCTTCACCAGAAGAACAGGGTTATATGCCTCCCGCCGTTCTTCCGGAACAGGGATGTTGTCCCCGGCGATGTGAGCGTCAAGATTCGCCCCGTGGTCCGACACGATGATGATTCTGGTGTTGTCATAGACCCCGTTTGTTTTGAGCGCCTCAAGCCACTCCCCCATCCGGTGAAAGAACGCCGCATTTGCGTGATAGGCGCCCTCTCCCGCAAATTCCCCATGACCCTTATCGGTGACGTCCCGTGCCGGGGTGTAGGAAGGATATTGGAGAAAGACGCTGTTGTGGGGTGTAAGGTTGACAAGAAAAATCACCTGCCCCTCTGTTGCGCCGTAGTCTGTTAATTCAGGCAGAAAATCCATAAGCGAATATGAATCAATAAACGTGAACATGGAATCGAACCGATTCATATTCCAGTAGTTGCCGCTGTCGTACACGAAATAGCGCATAAATACCGGGCACACCTTGAACAAGGAAAACCACGCCATGTTGCGCATGATCGCATCCCGCGAGGTATTTACCCCAAAATCATGTTCCAGGTACCACAGGGCCCGGTAATTCCCCAGGGTATTCATTGCCCGCACACGCTCGTCGTTTTTAAAAATTCTGATGTCGCTTATCATTTCCCGGTTCGCCGAAGGCGGGTCTGTCACGGTAACCTGGAATCCGGCGCCGCTGAACAGCAGGGGCAAAACACGGAGGGATTCGCCGGTCTTTGCTTCGATTGAAAGGGTATTCCGCGCGTTCATTGCCCGGGGTGTATACTCGTATCCGCCGAACAGCGGGGGCGCGCCGAAGAGCGTGTGCATTCCGTAGGACACCGTGTTGGGGTAATACACGAACCCGTCAAAGTCCCTCTCCATGTGGGGCGCTTCGGCAAAAACCGGTTTGACATATCCGCTTATTGCCCGGTCGGCCATGAGGACAACCACGTTGGGTTTTGTTTTGGAAAGTGAAAACACCGGTTTGAGCACGTGAACCGCCCCGGCATCTGATTCCCGCAGCGATGCAACCTCTGAATATCCCCGTTGAATTTGTATGCCGTGGTACACCGACAAACCGCTCAGGGCAAGTACACAACAATACATGCACAAGAGGGCCGGGCGGAGTTTATTGTTTTTGATGAGCATAAAAAAGACGATCAACACCGCCAGAATAGCGGCGCAGTTTGCCGCAATGGCTGCCATGCCGGGAAAGAGCGTGTCAGGGTTGTCGAACAAAAAGATGTTTGAGATGGTGCCGTAGTTGCCGGAGAACACAACCGTGTCGATGAGCGCGGAGAGGGAAAGGCCGCAAACAGCCATGGCAAAAATTGACTTAACTTTTGTTCCAAAAAGGAAATAGAGACACAATCCCCAAAAGAGAAACAGGCCGGAAAATTCACAGACATTGTGCCGCAAAAACGCGAAGGGGGACGAATAGGTGTCGATAAAACTGAATTCCCCAGGGGATGACGCGAAGACCGCGGAGGGGATGTACCAGCCCATGAGCAGGGCGAGGAGGAGGGCAGATGCGGCAAAGAGCCGTGTGCGGGAACCTGGGTCAGCGGCGAGCCGGGAGCTTGCGGGCAGGAGAATCCCCGCGAGTAATTTTTGCGTCCAGATCAGAACCAGGGGAACAGCCAGGGCGGAGATGAAGAAGAGCCGTTTTTTTAAGCTGGCGGAATTAAAAAAGAACACATAGCATATCAACAGCAGAATCAAAAGGGTGACGAGGATGCGCAAAATCTTTCCGGGATTTTTAATTTTGTAGAAAATATTTTTTACCAGGGAAAACACGTTGTTCAATGTCCAGTAGAGAACCAGCCCGGCAGGGGACTTGTACAGGAGCACAAGGAACACCGCCCCCAACCCAAAGACTTGCACCTTCTCCCGCAGCGGGAGCCCCCTGGTGTAGATCATGCCCGCCCCGTAATTTATCGCCGTCATCATTAGCGGCAGGACGTTGATGGAAAAGCCGTTGATATTCCACAGTCCGTCGGGCGCGCTCATATCCCGGATGAACAAAAAGGAGATTCCCCTGAGGGCGTCGAGATGGGAGAGGTATGAATACGCCGCGATGAAAAACGGTATTTGAATCACCAGCCCCAGGGAGCTCCGCAGGGAATACACGGGGTGATAGTGATTCTGCCGGTAGTAGGTGGAAATCAGCAAATACTGTTCGTCACCCTTAAACGCCGATTTGATGATGTCAATTTCCGGTTTTAATTTCTTCTGTATTTCACGCTCAGCCTCCTGCCACTTTTCCGCCACAATATACATGGGCAGGCACAGGACGCTGATTCCAACGCTCACTCCCAGGATGGAATATCCGGGTGTTACGAACACCCGCTGAGTCAACACAAAGATGAACTC
>JAISTZ010000131.1 GCA_031272345.1 Spirochaetaceae bacterium
CCGTTATAGTCATGCCATTCGGCAATGCTGCGGCCTTCATCGTCAACGCCGATGTCCGGGTTTTTGTCAAAGTTGAGGCAGGAAAACACTTCAAAAAGCAAGTCTCTGGTTTTTATAAAGAGATCTCTGTTCTGGTCCGCTTCCAGCACATCCGATAAATAGGCAAATCTTTTTTCCAGCATGTCATACTTCATGATAAAAATATACCAGCAGTTCCTTCCGGTGTCAAGCGTAGGCAAATCCAATCCATAAGTCCGCCCATCCCCCGGCAGATATGCAGACGGCGCCTTTTTGGGGCGAGACGGGGCAGGGGCGAGCAAGCGGCGAGTCTTCCGGGTGGGGGCGACTGCGAGGGAGGTAGAGGGAGTTAATCAGGCCGGAAGCCGATGACTTTTTCAGGCTGTACCGGGACAGCTATCAAACGGTTCAAGACACTTGAAAGCATAAGGATGCCGTGTTCAGTGAAGGCATAAGGTTTATACTTTCGGTTGTCTTGGCTAAAGGTCACAAATTGTGACCTTAAATCCTGCTATTCTTCCGAGGAAAGCTGAAACATGAAATCAATGGGGAACCGTCTTGTATTCCGTTTTACTGCCTGATTGAGAACCTTCGTCTCCACCTTGTAGAGTTTAGCCAAGTCGCTGTCCAGCATTACTTTTTGCCCGCGAATTTCGTGTATCATTGCCTCGATGGACTCAACCGGCTTCAGGAGCGATTCCATGCCGCTATTCTACCACGTTCTGCCAGTTATGTACACCACAGAACCAAAAAGGCGCTGGGGAAGAAAACCGCAAAGACAAATAAGGCCAAGAAGTGGTTATTTTGCGCGACTTTTTCGACTTGGCGGTTTTTTATGGGGGCGTGTCGTCCTTTGTTGCCGTCGTCGCCGTTGCGGTTTTTCCTGAGGGCGGCTTCCGTGTTGCGTGCGGACAGTGAGGGCGGGCTTCTGGCGCTTGTCTTACTCAAACCCGTTTAAGCGGCCGGCTTCGGCAGCAAGACTAAACGGCGCGGGAAGCGGCGGGATGACGAAACTCAAACTTGTTTTGCCGCCCGCGTTTGAGATATGAAAATCCCCAAGCTGGATAATATCCATACCAATGAGCATATCAAAATTCTGTAATGACTGTAGATGACACACTCCGATATGCCTGCTTGAAACAAATAAATCGTTGGGCAGCTTTACCGCCAGACGGACAACATCAACCGTTTGACTGCCGCCAAGACCTGACAGGATTTCAGAATCAATCGGGACAAGACGCAGTTTTTCCATGAGGCTCATCGAAATTACCGTATGATTAGCCCCAGTATCCCACTTAGCGCGAATTTTCGCACAGCGGCTTTTATCTTTGATAGGATCAGGAAAGACCTCGACTTCCGTAATAAGGTTTTCTGTTCTGACGGAATACCGTTGTTCAAAAGCGTAATACATACACCCTCCGCCGAAAAATCAGAATATTTCCCAGGTTTCCCATGCGGGATCAACCGGAATATGCTTTACGCAAAAAGTGCCTAATGGCCGCGTTTTTGCCGTTTCGTCCACAGCGGAGTCCAAATCATCATATACCCCGATTATCTTGTCTCCGGCAATTACAAGTTCCTTGCCCACATACTTTTCCCGAAACCTGTCTCTGTTCGCCCTGTAAAAAGTGTTTTCCTGTTCGTACATGAAAGCCTCCTACCCATAAAGGTATAGCGCGTTTTGCAAGAAAGAGCAAGCTGCTGTGAAAAACTTATTCCTTGCCGCGGTTTTTGTAATGGCGCGTCAGGTGCGAGTCCTTACAGCGAAAACACCATGCCTTTGCGCGGAGAGAATGTCCTGTGAGCAAAGGCCGGGAGGGGGAGGGGTCCGGGTGGGATGCAAGGCGGAGTAGGGGGAGGCGAGCAAGCGGCGAGTCTTCCGGGTGGGGGCGGTGGGCTTTGAGGGCGGGGTTAAAGCTCCAGCGCCGCCAATTGCAGCTTGAGATACGCGGCCTATCCATGCACGGAACAATTCCCTTCGATCGAGGTGTGGTCGCCGGGAGTTATCGCATGACCCTCACCTTTCGCATGGAACAGCGGGCCAACCGGGTTATTGCGCCGCTGTTTGCGCGGCAGGCGGAAGCGTATTGCGCCCCCTAGTGTGGCGCCGGGGCGGACAGCATACTTGCCGAAATCCCGTAAAAGCGGTACATTTACTTTATGCTTGACAAAATAATGACCCTCATCTTCGGGTCAAAGAACGAGCGGGACATAAAGCAGATTATACCCATCGTTAAGAACATCAACGAGTTGGAGCCCTGGGCGCAATCCCTTTCGGCATCTGATTTTACAGCCACGACTCTGTCCTTTAAGAAGCGCATCGCGGGCGGGGAGAGCCTTGACGCGGTTCTGCCCCAGGCCTTCGCCCTGGCCCGGGAAGCGGGACGGCGCGCCCTGGGGGAGCGCCTCTTCGACGTACAGCTCATGGGGTCAATCGTGCTGAACCAGGGCAAAATCGTGGAGATGAAGACCGGGGAAGGCAAGACCCTCATGTGCGTGGCCGCGGCCTACCTCAACAGCCTCTCCGGGAAGGGGGTCCACATCGTCACCGTGAACGACTACCTGGCCCAGCGGGACGCCGAGTGGATGCGGCCCATCTATTCCCTCCTGGGGGTCACCGTGGGCACCATCGTGGCGGGCATGGACAACCGGGCCCGCAAAAACGCCTACGACTGCGACATCACCTACGGCACCAACAACGAGTTCGGCTTCGACTACCTCCGGGACAACATGCAGATCGACATCACCCAGAAGGTCCAGCGGGGATTCGCCTTCTGCGTGGTTGACGAAATCGACTCGATCCTCATCGACGAGGCCCGCACCCCCCTCATCATCTCCGGCGGCGGGGAGGACGACACGATCCGCTACTACGAGGTTGACAAATACGTGTCCATGCTCACCGAGGCGGAGAAAAACCCCGCCACCGGGGACTACCCGGACGAGGCCCAGGGGGAGGAAATCCGTGGGGACTACAAGCTGGACGAAAAAAGCAAGCGCGTGTCCTTCACGGACCAGGGGATGCTCAAAATCGAGGACATCCTGCAAAAGCGCCGGCTCATCGAAGGCAGCCTCTTTGACGAAAACAACTTCGAATACATCCACTACTTCACCCAGGCCGTGCGGGCCCACACGCTCTACAAAAACGACGTGGACTACGTGGTCAAGGACGGGCAGGTGCAGATCGTGGACGAGTTCACGGGGCGCATCCTCGAGGGCAGGCGCTACGGGGACGGCCTCCACCAGGCCATCGAAGCCAAGGAACACATCCGGGTTGCCCAGCGGAACCGCACCCTGGCCACAATCACCTTTCAGAATTTCTTCAGGATGTACACTAAGCTCTCGGGCATGACCGGCACCGCCGAGACCGAGGCCGTGGAGTTCGACAAGATATACAACCTTGAAGTGACGGTGATTCCCACCAACAAGCCGGTGATTCGTATCGACGAAAACGACGAGGTCTACCTGAACGAGGCGGACAAGTGGGAGGCGATCTGCAACGAGATCATCGCCGCCCACGCCAAGGGCCAGCCGATTCTGGTGGGCACCGTTTCTATAGAAAAATCCGAACACCTGTCGGCGCTGCTCACCAAGCGGGGAATCCGCCACGAGGTGCTGAACGCCAAGAATCACGCCCGTGAGGCCCTCATCATCGCCGAGGCCGGGGCCCGTGGGGCGGTCACCATCGCCACGAACATGGCCGGGCGCGGCACGGACATCAAACTCGGGGGGAACCCGGAGTTCCGCGCCCAGAAGCGGGCCGGCACGGAGGCGTCCCCGGAGGTCTACGCCCAGGTGTACGCTGCGGAAAAGGAAAAGTGGCTCCAGGACTACGGCGCGGTAAAAGAAGCCGGTGGCCTCTACGTCATCGGCACGGAACGCCACGAAAGCCGCCGGATCGACAACCAGCTCCGGGGGCGCTCAGGCCGCCAGGGGGACCCCGGGCGGAGCAAGTTCTACATCTCCATGGACGACGACCTCATGCGGCTCTTCGGGGGGGAGCGCATGAAGGGCATCATGAGCAGAATCGGCATGGAACCCGGGGAGCCCATCTACCACCCCATGCTCACCAGGGGCATCGAGCGGGCCCAGAAGCGGGTGGAGGAGCGGAACTTCGAGATCCGCAAGCACCTCCTGGACTACGACGACGTGCTGAACGAACAGCGGAACTACATCTACGGCCAGCGGGACGCGATTCTCGTGGACGGGGATTTGTCAGCCAGGGTGCTCACCACAGCGGAAGAGGCTGTGGGGGACTACCTTGCGGATTACGAGGAAGAAAGCAAGAAGCGGGGCGGCTCCCCGGAAAAGGCGCTCATCGAAAAGCTCAAGACCTCCTTCTCCCTCTCCCTTACGGTCCAGGACATCGCGGACCACCGGGAGGGCCTTTGGGACTGGCTCATGGGGCTCCTCAGGAAGGACATCGAGAACAAGGAGGCCCTCGCGGGAAAAGAGAACCTCAACATGTTCATCCGCTACCAGTACGTGCAGTTCATCGACCGCAAGTGGCTGGACCACCTGGAGCAGCTTGAGGCCCTGCGGGAGGCGGTCTATCTGCGCTCCTACGGGTCCAAGAACCCCCTCACCGAATACAAGATCGACGGGTTCAACATCTTCTACGACATGCTCGATTCCATCCGGATTGAAATCGCCTCCCGGATCTTCCGCATCAAGATACAGACCGGTTCTCCCCAGCGGGGCAGACGGCCCCTGGCAATGGACGCCCGGCACAACGCCGTGAGCTCCTTTGACGCCGGCGCCGCCCGCAAGGCCGCCGCGGCCTCGCCCATGGCTCAGGGCAGGCAGGGGGAGAGCGTCACCGTGGTGCGCTCAACCCCCAAGGTCGGCAGGAACGATCCGTGCCCGTGCGGGAGCGGGAAGAAGTACACACACTGTCACGGGCGGTAGATGATTCAAAAGCGGTAGCCGCTCCCGCTGGTCGCGGCAATTGACGATTGCCCGACATTGGATGGTAGATGATTCAGCAGCGGCAGCTTGCTTTTTTTTCCTGCCTGTGCTATTCTTACCCCGTGCCGGTAACCGGCCGCAAAGGAGATTCTTAATGGCGCTTGTAGATAAGGTCAAAGCAAAGCTCAACGAAATCCGTCCCAGGCTTCAGTCGGACGGCGGGGACCTGGAATTCGTGTCCCTTGAGGATGGAGGCAAGGTGCAGGTAAAACTCACCGGCTCCTGTGCGGGGTGCCCCATGGCCACAATGACGATTAAGCAGAGCGTAGAGCTGGAGTTGCGGGACGCAATTCCCGAAATCACCGAGGTGGTGCAGGTCTTCTAGGGACGGCTGAAAAACGTGGCGTTTCAGCGATTTCCCGGCCGCGCCGCAAAAAGGACAGGGATGACTATCTCAAAGGACAGGGTTGCCGCCATTGATTATTGCCTAAAAGACAATGACGGCGCCGTAATCGACTCAACCGAGGGGGGACCGCCCCTGGAGTACCTCCACGGCCATGGCAACGTGATTCCCGGGCTGGAGCGGGAGCTGGAGGGCAGGGAACCCGGCGCCGTCTTTGACGCGGTGATTGAACCGGAGGAGGGCTACGGGGCATACAGGGAAGACCTGGTGATCGACTTTCCCAAAGACAGCTTTCCCCCCGGCGCCCGTGTAAGAATCGGCGAGCGGTTCCAGGCGGAGGGCCCCAACGGCGCGTTCCCCGTCACGGTGGTGAAGGCGGGGGAAAACGTGGTCACCGTTGACGGGAATCATCCCCTGGCGGGAAAAAAACTCTTCTTCAACGTAAGGGTGGTGTCCGTAAGGGACGCAACCCAAGAGGAACTCGCCTTCGGCCTCTGCGGGTGCTCCTCCGGGTGCGATTCCTGCCCGGGCTGCCATTGACGCGGAGCGGAACCGGCCCCTGGGGTCCGCGCCTATCTCTTTGTATAGTCGAAGAATCCCTTGCCGGTCTTTTGGCCGAGGAGACCGCCCCGCACCATCTTGCGCAGAAGCGGGTGGGGCCGGTATTTGGGATCCCCCATCTCGCTTTCGAGGACCTCCATGATCGCCAGACAGATGTCCAGACCGATGAGATCGCCCAGGGCAAGGGGCCCCATGGGGTGATTGGCACCGAGTTTCATGGCCGTGTCGATGTCCTCGGCGCTGGCGATGCCCTCGGCCAAAATGCAGACCGCCTCGTTTATCATGGGGATGAGGATGCGGTTCACCACGAATCCGGGGTTTTCTTTTACTTCCACCGGAGTCTTGCCGATGGACGCGGCGATTTCTTTTATCCGCTGGGCGGCCTCCGGGGGCGTTAAAAGCCCGCTGATCACCCCCACCAGCTTCATGACATCCGCGGGATTAAAGAAGTGCATACCCACAACGGGGTGCTTTATTCCCTGGGAAATTTCGGTGATGGACAGGGACGAGGTGTTCGTCGCAAAAACCGTTTCCGGCTTGCAGATGCCGTCGAGCTCCTTGAACAGCGCCTTTTTGACATCCATTTTTTCCAGGGCGGCCTCTATGACCAGGTCGCAGCCGGAAAAGGCCTGTTTCTCCCCGATGGTGATGCTGCTGAGGGTTGACGCCTTCTTTGCTTCGTCAATGCGGCCCTTGGCGACTAATTTTTCGAGCTTGGCGGAAATCCTGTTTACGCCGTTCTGGGCCAACTCCGTATTGATGTCATTCAGGATGACCTGATACCCAGGGTTGGATGCAAAGGCTAAAGAAATTCCCTGCCCCATCGTCCCTGAACCAACAATTGCTACTTTCATGAAAAAACCTCCTGTTTTGCAGCCAGCTATCGCAGTGGGCGCTTCTTTAAAAACTGACGTTCTTTAGAAGCCCCTCTAAGAGTATACCAGGAAATTTGAAAAAATCAAGGACTTATTTTGTCCATGAGGGCGGCGTATTTTTGCGCCAGGGCGCGGGCCCGCTGGGGCCCCAGGCCCCGGTAGTTTTCCGGGCGCTCAAAGAATTCCTGGGGTGACCGGAATCCCAGCTTTTCCAGTTGGGCCGTGATGGTTTTGAACACGTCCCCCTCAGCGCGGAGGGCCTCGTAGAAGGAGACCCCTTCCTCCTCGGCCCGAAGGGTGATCCGGCGAATCACCTCGTGGGCGTCGCTGGCCCCGGATTCCGAGAGGAGGATGTAGGCGGGCTCCGCGAGGACCCCCCCCTTCACCTTGCCGCCCCCCTGGGCAAGATTGCGCGCCATGGCCTCCCTGTCCGGGACGAGGGAGCGGGCCACCGCGGTCATGCGGCCCAGGGCAAAGCAGACCCCCCCCAGGTAGTCCGCCACGAACCTGCCGCTGGCCGAATTGGTCAGGTCCCGCTGGTGTTCGGAGATCTGGTCCATGTAAAACGTGACGACCCTGGGGGCGAAGGCTTTCCACAGGGATTTGACGTGCTCGCTGTTCCAGGGATTCCGCTTCTGGGGCATGGTGGAGGACCCCACCTGCCCGTCTCCGAAGGCCTCGAAGACCTCGCCGATTTCCGAGCGCTGGAGGTTCCGCAGGTCGTCCGCCAGATTCGCCAGAATCCCGAAGGCCGTGTTGATTTCGAGCAGGAGCCGGAGGAGGTACTCGGGCTCCACGAGCTGGGTGGAGTGCTCCGAAGGCTCCAGACCCAGAAAGCTGAGGTACCGCTCTTCGAGCCCCAGGGGGTCCGGGGTAATCATGCTCGTGCCGTTGTAGGCCCCCACGGGCCCGCTGAGCTTGCCCCGGAGCTTCCGCGCCCGGAGACGGATCTCCAGAATCGACTTCCCCAGGCGGCTCACGTACTCGGCCAGGGCGAACCCGAAGGTGATGGGGACCGCGTGCTGGCCGTGGGTGCGCCCCACCTGGGGGGTCTCCGCCTCCGCCTCCGCCAGGGCGCAGAGGGTTTTCTCCAGACCGCACAGCAGGGGGAGGACGGCCTGTTCGACACAGGAGCGGATCCTCAGGGACTGGGCCGTGTCCAGGATGTCCACACTCGTGGCCCCCAGGTGGATGTACGATGCCAGCATTTCCCCGGTCAGGCCGGAAGCCCCGGGAACCGCGCCCGTTCCGAAGCGGGCCAGGGCCCGGCGTTTGAGCACATTGACCAGGGCGCGGATGTTGTGCCGGGTGATTTCCTCCTCCCGGTAGACCTCCTCCGGGGAGACCTCCTCCCCCAGGGCGTCGAGGTCCCGGGCGAGTTCCGCCGTGAGGGCGTCCCCCAGGTGGGCCTTTACGAGGGCGATTTCCGCCCTGGCGCAGAACCGGATCACCGCGTTTTCCGAGAGGAATTCCTCAAGAGCCTGGAAGACCTCCTTTTCCGACAGGGAATACCGGTGGTCCAGGGGTGAAAGATTCAAAAAAATATCCCGTGAAGCCATGGGGTGATTGTAGGGCCGGGGGCGGGAATCGTCAAGCGCCCCGGTGCAGCCCCGGTGCCAGGCACATGTGCCTGGCACCAGGTGTATACAAAAGTATAATCTGTCTACAAAAATGTACGCATGAAATCGCCCCGGACCGGCCAAAATCGAGCCCGGCGGGCTTTTTGGCGGGACGCGCTTCCAAGTGCTTGCAATGCAGTCACTTAAAATTCCGTTTTGGCGGCAGGAAAAATGTCACTTTGGCACGATTCTTGCAGTATGAATCGGCATGAACAGAGAGATTTTTAAGTCCTATATGGCGCAAAGCAAGCGGTATCCGCCCCTTTCCGGAGATGAGGAAGCGGAGCTCTCCCGGCGGATTCACGCGGGGGATGAATCCGCCCGGCAGACTCTTGTGCTGAGCAACCTCCGGCTGGTGATCAGCATCGCGCGGAAATTCCACGAGTCCGGCCTCTCCCTGATGGACCTGATTCAGGAGGGCAACCTGGGGCTTACGGTGGCGGCCTCCAGGTATCACTATTCGTACCACACCCGGTTTTCTACCTACGCCTATGCGTGGATAGCCCAATACATCCTCCGCTACATCCTGAGCAAGAGCCCGGTGATCGCGGTGCCCCACAGGAAGTCCGAGCTGATCCGGCAGATCCAGGCCGCCCGGAATCACCTGCTGCAGCAGAAGGGATCCCCGCCGGGCACACGGGAGATCGCCGACTACCTGAACATGCCCGTCAAACTCGTTGCCCGGACGCTCAAATTCGTGTACACCGTCACGAGTCTGGACGTGGAACTGGAGTCCTTCCCGGGGCTCACCCTGGGGGACTTCGTGCCGGACCCCTGTCTTACCCCGGAGGCCCTGGTCCTCCGCAGCATGGAAGCCGCCCAGGTGACGACTCTCCTTTCCGAACTGCCCCGGATCGAGCGGAAAATCATCTACCTCCGCTACAACTTCGGGGGGGCCGAAAAAAAGACCCTCCGGGAAATCGGAATCCTCCTGGGGATTTCCGCCGAGGCGGTCCGTCAGACCGAACGCCGGGCCCTGGCGCGGCTCAAGCAGATTTGCCTCACCAGGGGAATCAAGGCCGCGGGCATGACCGCTTGACAGGGCCGGAAGGCCGGAACAAGCTTACCCCATGTTTTTTACCAGAGACAGGGAGGCCCTCCTGGTTGAGCGGCCCAACCGGTTCGTCATCATCGCCAGGGACAGCGCCTCCGGGGAGCTCCTCACCTGCCACTGCCCCAACCCGGGGCGGCTCCTGGAGTTCGTCTTTCCGGGGATGCCCCTGATTCTGGAAAAACGCGGGGACAATCCCGCCGCCAAGACCCGGTGGACCGCCGCGGCTGTCCGGTACGGGGACTCAATCGTGCCCCTCTTCTCTTCCAGGGCAAACGGTGCGGCGGAGCAATTGATTTTGAAGCATATCATCCCGGGTCTTGTGTCGGTGAGGCCGGAATTCCGGGTTGGGGATTCCCGGTTCGACTTTCTCTGCGAGGACTCCCGCCGCCGGCGTCACCTGGTGGAGGTGAAATCCTGCTCCCTGGTGGCCCACGGCACGGCCATGTTCCCGGACGCCCCCAGCGAGCGGGCCATAAAACACCTGCGGGAGCTGGCGGCCCTGCGCGGCGAAGGGTACACGGGGCACGTGCTCTTTGTGGTGAACCACGGCAGTCCCTCCCGGTTCATCCCGAACCTGCACACGAGCCCCGCCTTTGCGTCGGAACTAAGCCGTCTCTCCGGCACGGTGCGTGTCCACGCGGCCCTGGTCCACTGCACCGGGGAGGGGGAGGCTGTCCTGGTTGACCCGGCCCTGCCGGTGGATCTCTCCTTCGGGGCCCTGGCGGCCCAAAACCGGGGCTCCTACCTGGTGATCTTCCGGTTCGATGAGGACCAGCGCATCCAGGTGGGCGCCCTGGGGGAAGTTGACTTTCCCAGGGGCTGGTACGCCTACGCCGGGTCGGCCCAAAAGAATCTCTCCCAGCGTCTTGCCCGTCACCTCAGGCGTACCCGGAAGAACAAACACTGGCACGTGGACTACCTCATCCCCTTTTCCACGGGCAAGATAACCGCCCTCCCGGTGATGACGGCCCGCAACGAGGAGTGCCGCCTGGCGGCCATGTGCCGGGACAACGGCGGAAAGACCCTGTGGCCGGGCAAACGGATCGGGGCCTCGGACTGTTCCTGCGCAAGCCACCTCCTCTGGTTCCCGGAAAATCCCCTCAGGAGCAGGGGCTTTGTGGACGATTTCCTCCGCTTCCGCCACGCCTGGCTGCGGGCCTAAGGAAAAATGTGAAAAAAATCACATAATTCCCTGGGAAAAATGTGATAAAAATCACAAAATCACCGGGGGAAAATGCGGGGGGACCCGTCCGGCAGGGGCTTGACAAACAGGCGATTTTTTTATATTCTATGTATGGATGGATGTTTATCGTTCCGATACTATAACATAGGACTCCAGGGGCGGGCCCTACCCCCACACCAGAACGTCCTCCACAAGGTTCGTCCGGTGCGGAGATTTTAAAGGAACATGGCATGAAAAAGAGCGGTATAGGCAGACTGATCATCCTTTCAGGCATCACGGCGTTTCTGGCAGCCTCCCTTGCGGGGATTCTGGCCGGGTGTGATTTTGACCAGATTAAATACGATCTGGGGATTTTCTCGCCCCCGGCCGTCTACACCGTCACCTACAAGGCCGCCGGCGGGGAAATTACTGGGACGCCGCCCGGCCCCCAGACCGTGACCGAGGGGACTTCCATAAAACTTGCGGGACCGGGCGGCCTGGCGTGGAACGACCGCGAGTTCACGGGCTGGCTCACCCCCGAGGGGACGAAGCAGCCGGGCGACGAGTATACGGTAACAAAAAACACCACCTTCTACGCCCAGTGGGACGGCGTCTGCACCCTCACCTACGACCTCAACGGCGGGAGCGGCACAGCGCCCGAGCCTGTGACAGGTGTAACGCCCGGCACAACGGTCCCGGTGGCCTATCCTGAGGGTTTGACCCATCCTGACGGCCTTGTGTTCGTCGCCTGGGCGGACGGCACGGGAGACCGGTACCACTGGGATTCCGCGTTGTACCCGGCAACGGTAACGGTGGACCGCGATACAATCCTCTACGCCCAGTGGGGCTGCACCGTCACCTACCACGCCAACGGCGCGACCGCGGGGAGCCCGCCTGCCACGGTGTACCTGGCGCCCGGTGATGGGCCGTATACGGCGGCCTCCGGGGCGACGCTGGCAAAGAACGGCCAGGCGTTCATCGGCTGGCGGCTCGGCGCGGGAGCGGACGGGGATTTGTATGTGCCGAACGACGACAACGCGCCCCATAAGACGCTGACGAGCCTGGAGGATAAGGCGGTTGACGGCAACATCGACCTCTACGCGATCTATATGGGCGATTATTGCGAGGGCGGCTATGTCTTCTATGCCAAGCCCTCCTACTCGGAAGGCTGGCGCTTCCTCGCGGCCGCGCCTGCGGACCTGGAGGTTCCGGGGCGTCTCATCCAATATGAAGACGGTAGAGAACCGAAAGACTGGGCGGACAGGTTCTACTTTGAAAAGGAGCGCGCCTCCTATGACCGTGAGTTCTATGAAAATATCACGGCTGTAGATGTAGAAGCACTTACAAACCCTGCCGAGGGTGCTGCAGCAATAGGTATGGGCAAAGCGAACACGGCTGCGCTGAACAATTACACCACCGGTAACTATGGTGGGGTTACTATCGGAGGCTCCGCCGCGTATTACTGCGATACCTACGTCTCCGGTAATAAGGATGACTGGTTCCTGCCGAGCATCGGCGAACTGAAGGCGCTCTATGACTTTGTTTTTGAAAGCGGGAACACACCTGGCCTTGATACCGGGCACGGCGTGTACTGGTCTTCCAATCAACATTATGACATCACCAAAGCCCCGGACGACCTGCGAAACCCCAACGACCCCAAAGCTAATCAGGCCTTCGAGGCGTGGGCGCTCCGCTTTGGGGAGTCGAACGAGGGGTGGACGGGGCAGTTTGCTTCGCAAAATGTTGGTGCTTGGGGTGTGGAAGGATGGGCCCTCCCCTCACTGGATCGGGGCGAACCTTCCACCCACAGCAAGAACGCCCTCCACAAGGTGCGCCCGGTGCGGCGGTTTTAGGGGACAGGGCATGAAAAAACACGGTATAGCCAGACTGATAATCCTCTCAGGTATAACGGCGGCCTCTCTTGCGGGGGTTCTGGCCGGGTGTGATTTTAACCGGATTAAATACGATCTGGGTATTTTTGAAAAGCATCAGGATTACACCGTGACCTACGAGGCCCCCGGCGCGGACGGTCCCGTGCCCCAGCCGGAGACCGTAACCGGGGGGACTTCCATCACCCTTGCGGGGCAGGGCGCCTTGGCGCGGGAGGGCTACAAGTTCGACGGCTGGCTCACCCCCGAGGGACTGCGGCAGCCGGGCGAGAGCTATACGGTAACGGAAAACATCACCTTCTACGCCCAGTGGACGCAGGTGTTCACCGTCACCTACGACCTCAACGGCGGGAGCGGCAAAAAGCCAGCGGATGTAACCGGTGTGGCCGGCCTCGTACAGGTCGCCTCTGCGGCGGATTTGACGCCTCCCCCAGGCAAAGTGTTCGTGGGCTGGACCAAAAACAAGAACGGCGAGGGAACCCGTTACCGCTCTGATTCCACAGCCTCCAACAAGATAACGGTGACCGGCAATATAACCCTCTACGCCCAGTGGGGCTACTCCGTCACCTATAACGCCAACGGCGCGACCGCAGGCACCCCGCCCGCCACGGCGTACCTGCTGCCCGGTGAAACGCTTACGGTGGCCTCTGGAAGGACGCTGAAAAAGAACGGCATGAACTTTATCGCCTGGAGCCGCTATCAGGGCGAAACTGAGTGG
>JAISTZ010000005.1 GCA_031272345.1 Spirochaetaceae bacterium
ATGGGGATTGCCGTAAAAATCAAGAGCAAAAAGAAGTTCTTCCGTTGGAATATGTCGGTGTCATGCTTGCGGCAGTAATTCGCAAAGACGAGAATAATGATGAACAACGGTCCCAGCATCGAATTCAATGCCTCGGTCACGTGCATACACCGCTCCCTAACAGAACATCCGTAAATTTTGTGACCTTTTGTTATACTAACGTTTTAAAATAGAGAACGGGACCTGCAAGAGCCTGTAAATCACCGTTATATACCTGTATACCACGAAAAAAAGATTCGTGCAAGCTCTTTTTACCGTTATCGGATTCTTTTTACTGCTTTTTTAAGGAATTCACGAATTCAATTCCGAAATAAGCTCCTTGACGCTCCGCACCCTGGTTACCCCCTCCTCTTCCTCCGGGGCGAGAATCCTCGTGAACCCCAGGCCCAGGGCGGTCTTTACCCGCTGCCTGATTCGGACCACGGGCCTGATTTCCCCGGCAAGGCTGAGTTCCCCCACCAGGGCGACCCCCTCTTTTAAAGGCACGTCCGTCCTTGCCGAATAGAGGGCCGCGGCCAGGGCGGAATCTATGGCGCTCTCGGTGAGCCTGATGCCCCCGGCCACGTTGATGTAGATGTCCTGGTCGCTGAACCGGAGGCCCAGGCGCTTTTCCAGCACCGCTGCAACCCGGCTCACCCTGGCGGAATCGATCTTTTCCGAATAGACCCTGGAGAGGGCGGCCTTGGCGTTCACCGTGAGGGCCTGGATTTCCACCAGAAACACCCTGGTTCCCTCAAACACCGGGGCGTAGGAAATGCCCGCGGGCAGGGCCCCCTCCCGCCGGGTGATGAACAGGGCCGAGGGGTCTTCGATTTCCCTGAGCCCCTGGGCGGTCATGGCAAAGACCCCCAGCTCGTCCACCGAGCCGTAGCGGTTCTTCTGGGCCCGGAGGACCCGGATCTCGTCGTCGTTGCGCTCAAAGGTGATGACGCAGTCAACCAGGTGCTCCAGGGACTTGGGCCCGGCGATGTAGCCCTCCTTGGTTACGTGGGCGCTCATCATGAGGACCGAGTCCCGCTCCTTGACCCAGGAGACCAGGTCCTGGGCGCAGTATTTGAGCTGATTCACCGTGCCCGGCACGGGTCCCGCCTCGGGACTGAACACGGTTTGTATGGAGTCCACGATCACCAGGACGGGGTTCACGGAATCCAGGGCCGCCGTGATGTCCTCGAGCCTGGTGGTGCAGAGGATGTCGATCCCCTCCCCTTCCAGGCCGATTCTGTCCAGGCGGGAGCGGATCTGGGCGGGGGATTCTTCCCCGGAGATGTAGAGAGCCCTGGAGGGGCCCGTCCCCCGGCTGAGGGAGGCGGTCTGCAAGAGCAGGGTCGATTTGCCGATTCCCGGCTCCCCCCCGATGAGGACGGCGCTTTTTTTGATCGCCCCGCCCCCGAGGACCCGGTCGAACTCGCCGATTCCCGTGGACACCCTGGTTCCTTCCATGGGGTCGACCAGGCTGAGGGGCGAAGGCCGTGGCGCGGTCTTTACGCCCGGGGCGGCCCTTGCGGGTTTTGCGGAGCCCTCGGCAAGGGTGTTCCACTCCCCGCAGGAGGGGCACCGGCCGAGCCAGCGGGGCTGGGTGTAGCCGCATTGGGTGCACACATACACCGTGCCGGTTGTCTTCTTTGCCATCAGTCTGTTACCGCGTCGATTTCTGAGGCCCCGCCGCTTTCTATCCGCAGCATGACCCGGTTCGGGAGGCAGGCCGACCAGGCGCCCCCGGCTTTGAGGGGGGCATGGAGCACACAGACCTTGTTCCGGCAGGGGGACTCCGCGAACCGCGCCTCCCCGGCCCGGATCTCTATGACCGAATCCCCCAGGAGGCCGGGGATGTGTTCCCTGGCGTTTTTGCCCAGGGAGAACCGCCACTCCCCGGAGGGGGCCGTCACCACCAGGACGGGGTTTTTCCCCCTGTTTGTCGTTGCGTATACCAGGGAAAGGAGGGCGACTCCCAGGGAGAGGGCCGCAAGGGGAATGTCCAGGGGCTTAAAAAAACGGAAAAAACTCACGGGGCAATGGTACCACGGGCGTGGTTTTAGGGCAAGAGCACATTCCGGGAACGTTTCTCTGGAAGGCAAGCCCCCGGAACGGGCCGGTTTTGCCCAGATGTATGAATTAGTATACTACCGTAGAATTTTTCTATATACGGTCTTCCGGGGGCGGTCAGCGTCCTCCCCGAACTGGGTCTTCCGCCAGGCGGCGTATTCACTCCAGTTGCCTTCGAAGGCGAAGACCCGGCTGTCGTTCTCGAAGGCGATGATGTGGGTGCACACCCGGTCAAGGAACCAGCGGTCGTGGCTCACCGCCACCACGCAGCCCGCAAAGTCCTCGACGGCGTCCTCCAGGGCCCGGATGGTCCCCACGTCCAGGTCGTTGGTGGGCTCGTCCAGGAGGAGCACGTTCCCGGCTTGCTTGAGCATGAGGGCCAGGTTCAGCCGGTTCCGCTCCCCCCCGGAGAGGAGGCCCACCTTTTTCTGCTGGTCAGGTCCGGAAAAATTGAACCAGGCGCAATAGGCCCGTGAGTTGACCTCCCGGAGGGCCCCCGCCAGGGGACGGCCCCCTTCGTCGGCCGCGCCGAGTTTGAGGACGTCCAGGCCCCCGGAGAGCTGCTCCCACACGGTTTTTTCCGGGTCGAGGAGGCTCCTCATCTGGTCGACGTACACGAGTTTTACCGTGTCCCCCACGCGGAGGGTCCCGGTGTCCGGCGTTTCCTCCCCCACGATGATTCTGAGGAGGGTGGTCTTTCCCGCGCCGTTGGGCCCCACCACCCCGACCACAGCGCCCGGTTTAACCTTGAAGGAAAAGCCCTCGAAGAGGAGCCGGTCCCCGTAGCCCTTGCCCAGGTTCTCCCCCTCGATCACCAGGCTGCCGAGTCTGGGCCCCTGGGGAATCGCCAGCCTGGTGTCCTTCATGCGTTCCTTGCCGGACGCGGAAAGGAGCTGTTCGTACCTGGTGATGTGCTCCTTGTGTTTGGCCTGCCGGCCCTTGGGGGTCATGTTTATCCAGTCGAGTTCCCGCCGGAGGGCCCGCCTACGCTCACTTTCGCCCTTTTCTTCACGCTCCAGGCGCGCCTCCTTCTGCCGCAGCCAGGCCGAATAGTTCCCCTTGAAGGGGATGCCTTCACCCCGGTCGAGCTCCAGAATCCACCCGGCCACGTTGTCCAGGAAATACCGGTCGTGGGTGACCGCGATGACCGTGCCTTCGTACTGCTGGAGGTGCCGCTCAAGCCAGGCGACGGTCTCCGCGTCCAGGTGATTGGTGGGCTCGTCCAGGAGGAGGATGTCGGGCTTTTGCAGGAGGAGCCGGCAGAGGGCCACCCGGCGCTTTTCGCCCCCGGAAAGAACGCCGGCCTTTTGGTCACCGGGGGGGCAGCGGAGGGCGTCCATGGCCATCTCCAGCCGGGACTCCAGGTTCCAGGCGTCCAGGGCGTCGAGTTTCTCCTGGATCGCGGCCTGTTTTTCGCAGAGCTTCCCGATGTCCGCATCAGGGTCGGCGAAGGCTTCGTTTATTGCGTCGAATTCCCCAAGGAGGGCGGTGGTCTCCGCAACCCCCTCCCCCACGATGTCCCGCACGGTCTTTTCCGGTTCAAGGGAGGGTTCCTGCTCCAGGTAGCCCACCGAATACCCCGGCGCAAGGCTCGTCTCCCCGGTGTAGTCCCTGTCAACCCCCGCGAGAATTTTGAGCAGGCTGGACTTGCCCGATCCGTTAGCCCCGATGACGCCGATCTTTGCGCCGTAAAAGTAGGAAATGCTGATGTCCTTGAGCACGGTCTTTACGCCGAAGGTCCTGGACACCCGGTACATGGAATAGATGATTTTTTTGTCGTCAACTGCCGCCGCCATGGGGAAAGTATACCCCAGGGGGGAGAAAAAGACCAGGGGGGTTGACAGAATCCCCGCGGCGGAAGTAAGGTAGGGCGATGAAAGTAGTCATCCTTGCGGGGGGACTCGGAACCCGGCTCTCTGAAGAGACGGGCCTCCGCCCCAAGCCAATGGTGGAAATCGGCGGGAGACCCATCCTCTGGCACATCATGAAGACCTACTCATACTGGGGGTTCGGCGAATTCATCGTCCTCACGGGCTACCTTTCGCACCATATCAAGGACTATTTCCTCAATTATTACACCCGCTATTCGGACATCACCGTCGACATGGCGGCAAATTGCGTGGAACTCCACCACAACCGGACCGAGCCCTGGCGCGTCACCATGCTCTACACCGGGCAGGACACCCAGACCGGGGGCAGGCTGCTCCGGGCGAAGGATTTTATCGGGAAAGGGCGCTTCATGCTCACCTACGGCGACGGGGTCGCGGACATCAACATCCCCGCGCTCCTCGAAAGCCACGAAGCCGCCGGGGCGCTGGCGACCGTGACCGCCGTGCGGCCCGCCGGGAGGTTCGGCGCCCTGGGGCTTGGGGCTGACGGGCGGGTGCGGAGTTTCCAGGAAAAGCCCGAGGGAGACGGCTCCTGGGTGTCGGGCGGCTTTTTCGTCATGGAGAGCGCCGTGTTCGATTACCTCAAAGAAGGCGACGCGACCGTGCTGGAACGGGAGCCGCTTGAGACCATTGCGGCGGAGG